>JADDOW010000078.1:0-4988 GCA_016782225.1 Nitrososphaeraceae archaeon | reverse complement strand
CTGAAGAAACAACTGGCACCACCGTAGACGAAACAACTGAAGAAACAACTGGCACCTTAGAGGTATAACTGGCACCGTAGACGAAACAACTGAAGAAGAAGATGGACCACCATTTGGAAAAGGAAATGGTAAAGGACCTCAAAACGATAGAGGCGAACCACCATTTGGAAAAGGTAAAGGACCAAATAATAAATAACCCTTTTTTTGAACTAAAATTTCAGAATATATATAAACTAAAAATCAATCAATTTTAAGATGTTTTTAAAAATCTGAAGACTATTATAATGTCAAGAGATTTACTAATTCAATGAAAGAGTTGAAATATTTTGCTTCTCTTAAAGATCTCTTACACTATAATTAATAAAACAGATATTAGGATGCCAGAGATCAATTGAATGCAACTGTGATAAATAAAGATTTTAAGTCTTAGCAGTTCTATTTATTACTGCTTTCTGTGAAGTAAATATAAAAGAAAAAAAAATATTGTAAAAATCGATACATACATAAAGAACAGTTCATTGACTATTAAATGAATATTTGAAATTAAGAGAGAATAAATAATCCTACTAATATAGGATATTGCTTAGTAAGTCTCTTTCTGATTCAAATAGGTCATCCATCATTAACCTAAGTCTTTAGTATCAATCTTATGATCTACATGAGGCATCATGAGCAGACATGCAACATGATCAGATTCTTTAATCCTCGAACAATATGTTACAACACTATGAAATTAGATTGTTATCTTTTTTGCATGTTTTTCCTTATCTGTTTGCTAACTCGAGTCCGGCTTTAATAAAAAAACAAGAAATCGGCTATATTGAAACCATATTGCAACAACCAACTTTTTTACATGTCTATGCATATTGTAAGCAATACATCTGAAAACAAGTTCTCTGTTATTTGTCTTAACCTTCTTTGACCTTGTACATCACCAAACAATCTTAATAACCGAGAAAATGGTTTCAACTTTGTTACGTTCATTGTAAAGATGTTTGCAATATCCTCTTTTCATCTTCTTTCTTTATTTGACATTATTTCAAATATGAACATCTGGAAATCTAGCAGAAGTTATGCTATGGGCTAACATGCATTCCCTTACAAACCTATGGTTTTCTTCATCATCATAGCCTTTGTCTGCTACAACTACTGAGAATGATAAATTATGCAATGCAGAAAGAACAGGAATAAAATCAATATTATCATGAGCATAAGAATGCCTCGTTTTTTGTTTGACAAATCAATTGCCTGTTGGCATCAGCAGATATTGTATTTTTGATAACTTTCTTCTTTTATTGGTAGTGGATTATGTATTGGTAATTCTATCTTCATAGTATTGAGGGAAAGCGGATTTGAATAGTTGCATCAATACCGATACCAACTGCATGTTCTTGATCATGGTAAGCAGTTACAAATGAAATGAGTATCTTTTTTCTTTGGCAATAAAATTGGATATTCTTGTAGCAAACTTTTGCAATGTGGTAAAGTTAGGGATTCTTTTCAACTGCAGATACTCCTGAAGATTGGTTGCCTCTTCAAGACACTCTATGAATCTTCGGTAACTCTTGTTTTCATACTGACGTAAGACGAGCAGTACAATGTGCTGTCATACAGTGAAAATGTGATTTCTTATTGTGAAGGTAAAGTGAAATCCTGCTATGCTTTAAGATAGGGAATAGAGAATTGGCTAGCTTGGCATACTTTGATTGTTTGATCTAAGAAAGACAAATAGAATGGAGACCACTTAGCTATGATGGTCTCTACATAGACAATAGATCCAAAGAATATTTATGTTGACTCTTATATAAGATGAGGAAGGCAGATAAACTGATGCCGTATAGCGCAGAACATCGAGATGTTCTAATCAAATCTGTGGTGAAATAAAAAAAGATTTATGTAGTTATGGAGACAGTGATGCCAGAGCAATAACTCCTGCGAGATGGAATCCTCCGCGTATATGGAGATCATTTCCAGTCCTCTTTTTTATAGATAACACTAAGACTATGGATATACCAACAGCAGAAGCTGAAATAGTGAAAGATATAGAGAGAATAAATAAAATAACCAAAATGACTTTCTTCCAAAGAACCATGGATTCTGCCGTTTCGCAGGTAACGATAAGATGGGCAAATCTTTGTCATGGAGATGGTCGCAGACCAACAGTATGGGAGATAAATACAAATATGCCTCGTTCAGCCACCATTATCCGCTCAATAGTAGAAATTAATACATACTATATTTGGGAAAAAGTACCTTATGAAAATAATACAAACGGGCATGTCACTGGTAGACAATACGACATCCAGAGCACCGTTATGCATGAATTAATGCATACAATTGGTCTGGCTCATAATGTGGTTGATCCGCTATCCGCTATGTATGGTAGAACGCACAAGGACAATACAAGACGTAGCGCCTTCATTAAGTGACATACTTGGTATAAGGCAAATCTACAATTCAGCTAATTGAATAACTTTTCTTTAATTGCTTTCTTAATGTTATATTATCTGCTCCGACGTAAAGTCTGTTAATTAATATTCTCATACATGTAGTTAATATCAGAAAAAACTGTATATAAAAATCCATTATCTTTTGTCATTTTGTTATATAAAATATGCCCTGTATATCTAACTTTTAAGTTTTTATTGATAGCCAAAATGCAAAGGCAGCGAATTAGGTATCTGAACCTTTCCAAAATGCAAGCATTGATTACATCATTATTCCTTAGTCAATATTATAATCTGTATATTTATTCACAGGGACACTGTTTGGAGAATGAAGGATGTAAACTTAAGGACTGTGATTTTGATTCTGCAAAAACAACACGTTGCTTGAAATAAGTAGTTCTATAATACTAGTAATATCATGCTTATTGAGACCCTCTTTTTTTATGCGTTCATACAACCATAGAAATAGTGGCAGCTGTCTGGTGTATGTTTTTTTGTCAGCAACATAACATTTGGGTTTTGTGGGATGATTACGGTGTGAATTTAGCAGCGCTTTATAGCCTATGTTTATCCATAATTGCAATAACAGGAATGACAATCTTCATTAAAAAATACAAATTATAGTGAAAAGCAACAGATTGCAAATAGGTTTATTTCTGTTTTTTCATAATCTAATGGTAATTATAAATATGATCCTATAGCCAATTTACAATGTAAACTCATGGTATTTAATATGAGTTAGTTTACTTCTCAATAATAGTGAAATAGGTGGGTAGGAAAAGCAGGTAACAAAGAATAAAGAAGTAGATAGCAGGACTAAAAGTTCAAAAAGAAATTTGATTATTGCAATTATGGCAATATTGGCGATAGGTGTGGGAATAGGTGGCTATATGACAACATCAATTCAAAATAAAGAGGCAATTGGAACAAGTCAAGACAATGGTAATCAAAACGTCATAGAAAAATGGATGGATATCCATGGGGTTGGAATATTCACCACAGGTAAGGACAGCTCATTATACCTTGCAACTCACAATGGTTTGCTTAAAAAAGATAATGGTAATTCATCTAGTAGCTGGGTTGAGGTTGGAAATGACAAATCTGACATGATGGGGTTTACAATCAACCCAAGCAAAGAGGGTGTCATGTATTCAAGTGGACATCCCCAAACAGGCGGAAACCTGGGGTTTAGAGTAAGCACAGACTATGGAATGAGCTGGCAAAAAGTGTCTGATGTTACAAACCCGCCAATTGACTTTCATGCGATGACCATGGGAAACAATCCTGAAACAATTTATGGTTCTTCTGGCATGGGAAATATTATTTACGTATCTCAAAACGAAGGCAAAACATGGACTGGTGTAAGCCCCCTAATAGAGAAAGAACGATGATGCTAGAAGCAAACGATACAACTCTAAAATTCTTTACGCATCTACAGCAAGTGGGTTATTCTCGAGTATGGACCAGGGTAACAATTGGCAAAAAATAAACACCGGATTGATTGGAGAAGGTGCAGTTGTAACTGGACTTAGTACATCATTTGATAATGGTAAAATTGCATACGCTTTTGTGATACCAGGTCAGGGTGAAGATGGCTATGTGATAAAATCCATTGATGGCGCAAAAACATGGGAAAAGACTGATGGTCAAATTAATGGAGCCAAATATTTGGGAGAATTTGCATTTGGTAAAAATGTGAGGTTTATGCCCCGGTAAACCAGGAAACACCCAATGGATCAGCCTCAAGTGTGTATAGCAGCAATGATGAAGGAAAAACATGGCTACTAGAGGGAACAAATAAACAACAAAAAACAAATGTTTAAAACAGCATTAGTTATCCGATTTTAGGTGATATTCCCTTTTTAGTTTTTTAAACAAATCGTCTCCACAAATCCATGGAAAATCAGGAATGCCTACAACCTTTATTTTGCCATCAATTATGGTAGTTGGAACTGCTTTACATCATATTCTTTCATCTTTAACTTGACATCCTAAGTCATATTATTTACATCATAAATTGTTTGGCTACAGCCTTCACATTTGCCTATCTCAATATCATTCGTAAGATGTTTGCATAAGGGACAGTTGGCGGAGAATATCTCTATCATGTGATATGCTTTATCATGAATAAATTAAATCAAAGTGTTATTTAAAACGGGTTATATGAAAAACAACATATAATTAAAAACAAACATCTTGAACCACTTTAATCTGCAGTTATATGTGAATCACAATTTATGTAGGGTTCGTTAAATAAACCCGCATAATCTAATAATGAATTTTAAAAACATGATTTTTATTTAAAACCTAGAAATGGCAAGTAACGATTTAAAATTTAATAGCATGTGAACTCCCATACCTATAGATGTCTTTCTTGTTGGCTAATCCGTACCACTTTAATTTCCTGTATAGCCACTCTAGCAAGTGAATCTCTTCACCCATTTCCCTATATGTGGCCTCAACTTTTCCATATTCGTCAGACGCAGATAATCCGAATGCAGACCAAATACCTCATCTGCTTCCATATTAAGAGAAATCGCA
>JADDOW010000059.1 GCA_016782225.1 Nitrososphaeraceae archaeon | reverse complement strand
AATTTACATTATACAAGATATAATATTTGACAACGCAAAAGAAGGAAATGGAAATTATATGATCTGTCAAATTCTAAATTTTAATTCAATTCAATGAGTTGGGCTGCAAAACCTGAGATTTCAAGGATACTGAAACATGGCATTAGTTGCCGAGGTCGGGAAAACACTTTGATTGGTTCACAACCTACCACCCAAAAATAAACACTCATTTTCAACACCCGATGATGTGTTGGAACACAAGATTATGTAAATGACTATAAAATATAATGAAATTCTGTTATTATGTATAATTTGGATATTTTGAGGAAATAAAAAATACACTCTATTTATACAAGATGTATCGATTGTCCATATGAGTAATTTATCTTCAAAGAGCAGTTACCCAAACCCACTAAGTGATTATTTTAAAATGATGGTGGACCAATGGTATTGTTTTGTAATTAACTATAACCAGTCCTATATCACATTGACTGAATCAACGTAGGACTCGCTATGTAAGTTTTTCTGTGAAACAATGAAACCGATGGCACTTGATATGGCTAGAGAGTATGCTATGCGATTACAGGAACAAAAGGAACAACAAAGCAATCAATATAGCATACCCTACAGTTAGCATAAAATGAGTAAATACTGTTATTATAAGGGCTTTAGGCAAGATCACGTATCTGTATCTTACAACAATCCAAATAACTGATTTTAAATATTTGCCAGAGGTTGTTGTTTTTGCCTGATGGTTTTCAGTTGTTTGCAAAGCAAAGGCTATGTTGAAGGTTTAAGATCAAAGAGATGTGACTATCTTATTTTAATGGAGATCTATTTATATTATTATTTCTAATAATTTTATATGAATAAATTAAAGAAGCTGTCTTTAATTTTTATTTCGGTTACTTTTGTTATGTCGATTTTGTCACTTGCCACACTAAATGTCTTCTTCATAATTGGTGGTATAGCCAGCTTTTCTCTGTCTTTGTTTTATGTTTATTTAAACAAGGCCAGAAAAACCTTCAAGAAAGACTTGTTAGATAACCTAAAGTAGAGTTTCTAGTTATCAACCTGTTTTTTTGGTTTTTCCCACGGAAACACCACCCATCTTGAATCTTCAAGTGTTTTCCCGATAATGTGATCAGTGGAACTTGTTGTTTTGTGCCTTTCTATCAGAAAAACGTTTAGGTGGTTGATGTGACCAAGGCAAATGGATGTTTTGCCAAGTGTTTTGCCTGTGTCATATATTTCGTCTATTAAAAGGTACTTTTTAGCGGCATCAAATTGGGGCATTTTGCTGTGGATAACTTTTTTATCAATCATTGGGAATAGGCTAATGTTTTTGATGCCTAAATTATATGACACCATCGTCGCAGGTATGATGCCTCCATTTGTAATGGCTATTATTTCGTATTCTTCCAAAGCATTCTCCAGTTTTGCCTTGATTTTAAGGCAGGTGTTTTCCACCAATTCATCAATGTCGCCCCAACTCAATAGGATTTCTTTAGCCGTAAATTTCAAGATGCTAATAGAATACATATCCCTTTAAATAGCAAAATAAATTTTGCTGTACTGTTTGATTTACACTGTTAAGGTAAAGTTTGACTCTTCTGATAGATTTGTTTTGGATGGCATAAATAATGAAAATGAGATTTCAGTCTGTTCTGCTCCTGTTAAGGGCAAAGCCAATAAGGAAATAGCAAAAAAATTTCAGACCATTTCAAAGTAAAGCAAGACAGTGTCACTATAATTCGAGGCCTGAATTCAAAAACAAAAATAATGGATATATCGCTAAAATAGCATTGTGGTTTGTTGTTATTAGTCTATTCCTTCGCAACAAAAACACAACTGAAATGATGATAATGATGATTTGCATGTATTAACTGCGACAGAATGTTCTGCGGGTAGATAGATATGTGTATATATATATATTTACCCTTTTATTTTATTTTGGTTGAAATTAAAAAGCAATTTAATTGCATTCAAAAGCATTAGTTTGAGATTTTATTGGCGCCTCCTCCAATTGAATTCTGAATTATTTTTTCTGCTATCACCAAAGAAGCTAATTCTTGACCCTCTTTGGTTTGCGCACCTATATGCGGTGTACATATTAAATTTGGAAGATTCAGTAGTTCCTCATTGGTTGGGGGCTCTGTTTCAAAAACATCCAATGCCGCACCGGCAATTCTGTTGTTTTTTAGTGCTTCTATCAATGCGGACTCTTCAATGACCTCTCCCCTTGACGTATTGATTAAAAAAGCGGTGTTTTTCATATTTGAAATTGATTCTTTGTTTATTATGTATTTTGTTTGTTCTGTCAGCGGAACATGGCACGTTATGAAGTCTGAGCTTTGCAACAGGGTTTTTAAGTCGGTTGTAATCAGTGACACTTCCTGGATAAAACTTTTGTCAATTGGCACTACGTCATATCCTATCAGGTTCATTCTTAGCCCCCTTGCCAATCTTGCAACGTTTCTTCCTATTTTTCCCAACCCAATTATTCCCAAATATTTTCCTTTTAGCTCATTGCCCATAAGGTTTTTCTTAACCCAGTTGCCCTTTTTAGTTTCATAATTAGCAAAAGGTATGCTCCTACACAAAGAAAACATTAAACCCAAAACTAATTCGGAAACAGCGGTGATTGAGGCTTCCCCTGCATTAATCACCTCAATATTGCGTTTTTTTGCCTCCTCTGTATCGATGTTATCGAGCCCAACTCCCACTCTGGCTATTATTTTTGCTTTTGTGGCGTTTTGGATGACCTCTTTGGTTATCTTGGTTCTGCTTCTTACAATGATAACATCGTAACTACCTACATTTGACAATAATTGTTGAGCAGAAATCTCTGGTTCATAATCTACAACCAAACCCGCATTCCTTAAACTGGTTATTCCTCTTTCATCTATTGAATCGCATATTATCACTTTACCTTCGACATTCATATTTGAAATTTTTTCTCTCGGAATATATTGATTACCTTTTAAAGCATGTTTCCAAAATCATTTCTTTTGGATAGGGTGTACTAATATTAATATAAAAATATTTATAATCTATAACACCGTTATGATAGTATGGCTACTAAAGAATTGGATATGGATTACAGTAAGTATGATTTCAAAGATTCTACTGAAGTTTATGCCTATTTAAGTAAAAAGGGCCTTTCAAGAGGCACAATTGAAGAAATAAGCAAAATGAAAGGGGAGCCTGATTGGATGCTTGACTTTAGGTTGAGGTCTTATGAAGTTTTTATGAGTAAACCGATGCCAAACTGGGGTGGGAATCTCGACCATATTGATTTTCAAAATATATATTATTATGCCAAGGCCGCTGGCAAACAGAGTCAGAGCTGGGATGATGTTCCTGATTCTGTAAGGAATACATTTGAAAAACTAGGTATTCCTGAGGCTGAACGCAAATTCTTGGCTGGTGTTGGCGCACAGTATGAATCCGAGACTGTTTACCATCACCTAAACGAGGAGTTGGAAAAACAAGGCGTAATTTTTATCGATACCGATACTGCCGTCAAAAAATTTCCAGATCTTCTTAGGAAACACTTTGGAAAAATCATTCCTCCTGAGGATAATAAATTTGCTGCCTTAAATAGCGCAGTCTGGTCTGGTGGTTCTTTTATCTATATTCCACCTAATGTAAAAGTTGAGCTACCACTACAGGCGTATTTTAGAATAAATGCTGAGAATATTGGTCAGTTTGAAAGGACATTGATTATTGCAGATGAGGGTGCAGAGGTCCATTACATCGAGGGCTGCACTGCTCCGGTGTACTCCTCTGAATCATTGCATTCTGCTGTAGTTGAACTGGTGGCAAAGAAGGGCGCAAAAATCCGATACACTACAATTCAAAACTGGAGTAAGGATGTTTATAATCTGGTAACTAAAAGAGCATATGCGTATGAAAACGCTACTGTTGAATGGGTTGATGGCAATCTTGGAAGCAAATTGACGATGAAATATCCTGGTGTTTATATGTTGGGCAAAAACGCTCATGCTGAAATAATTTCTATTGCATTTGCTGGAAAAGATCAGCATCAAGATGCTGGTGCCAAAGTTGTTCACCTGGCACCAAATACCACCTCTCGGGTAGTTAGCAAATCTGTTAGCAAAGACTCTGGTAGAACTACCTATAGGGGATTATTACATGTTGCAAAGGGTGCCAATGGCGTAAAGTCAAATGTTCGCTGTGACGCATTGTTGCTTGATGAGTTCTCCAGAACTGATACCTATCCATATGTGGAGGTTAATGAGGATGATGCCACCATTACCCATGAGGCAACTGTGGGGAAAATTGGTGACGAGCAAATATTTTACCTGATGAGCAGGGGATATTCAGAATCTGATGCATTGAGTCTCATAGTGGGTGGATTTATGGAGCCATTTACAAAAGAACTTCCAATGGAATATGCTGTAGAACTGAACCGAATGGTAAAGATGGAAATGGAAGGCTCAGTAGGTTGAGCATCCTTTTTTCTCTTTTTAGATAGGACCTAAAAAAATAGGGATTTACTCTATATGATTTCTTTATCTTTAATTTCAAAAGACAACTTTAATGAAATATTGCCTGGTGGGGACGGTGAACCCGAGTGGATATCAAACAACAGAAACAAAGCAATATCACAATTTTTAAAATTACCCTTTGAGGTATCTCCACTGTATTCAAAGTACACTGGGTTGACAATGCTGGAACCTGAGAAAATCTTTTTTTCAAACACTGAATCGTCTGCCTTATCAAATGATCTAAAGATTCGACTTGAGGAGATAAGATCTGCACCAAGCTTGATTATTGTGGGTTCATCTGTTGCGCATATCTATGTCCCGGAACAGCTGTCCAAACAGGGCTTGATTATTTCAAGCATTGGTGAGGCTTTTATTAAGCATCCTGAATTGTTAAGGAAACACTTTGAAGATAACGTCAATAACTATGGTGAGGATCGATTTCTTTCATTAGGGTTATCGTCATTTCAATCGGGCTTTTTCATTTACATTCCAAGAAACTTGGTTATCCCGGAGCCTATTAGAATAGTCTATTCTTTGAGAGATGATGGTACTTCATCAATCTGCAGGAATGTTGTAATATCTGACGTTGGCTCTAAGGCAACAGTTGTTCAGGAGCTATACTCCTCCTCCTCCTCAACCCCCTCAACACTATCTGGTATCTCTGATGAACAGGCGGGAAAATCCGATAAAAATAAAACACAACAATGCTATTTTGAGGTTTTGGAATGTGGCATTAAACCTGCATCTGAGCTTGAATTCATAACTTTGCAGGCAATGGATTTGTCTACAGTTAACGTTTCCAATAGAAAGGCATTTGTTGAACAAGATGGAAAAATGTCTTGGTACTCGGGAATGTTTGGTACGAGCCTCTGCCGATACAAAACCGATAGCATAATGAAGGGGTCTGGTGCCTCTTCTGAGGATGTTGAAATAGTTTTCGGTACTGAAAAGCAGTTGTTTGACATAACCTCCAATTTGGATCATGCTGGATACAGTACACGTGGCAGGGTGATGGTTAAATCAATAATGAAAGACGAGTCTAAATCGCTTTTTAAGGGCATGATTAAGATAAGGAAAGATGCGAAAATTTCTGAGGCTTATTTGGCGGGCCATGCAATATTGTTAAACAAGGGATCTCACTCTGATGCTATTCCTGGGCTGGAAATAGAAACCAATGAAGTCAAAGCCACACATTCGGCATCTGTTTCTCAAATTGATGAGGAGCAAATATTTTATTTGATGTGCAAGGGTCTTGATAGGGAAAGTGCTAAACGGGAAATAGTCCATGGCTTTGTGGAGCCACTGTCAAGGAAAATGGGTCCCTTTATTCGGGCGTGGATTAGCTATTTATTTGAAAACAAATGGACCGGCAAGCCTCTTTTGCTAAAGACTGATGAGGTTATGGCACAAATCTTGGAAGTGGAAAAGTCTAGGTACAAGGAAACAGCAAACATATTTGAGAAGCATTATAAATACAGGTAGGGGATGAGCCTTTATTTTTTACCATTTACCTAATAGGTCTATAAAAAAAGGGATCTGGCATAATGTCATCTGAGAATTGGGTTGATATTTCAAGTTTTCTAGGCCTAAAAAAAGGCGAAATGACCGATTTTGATTATCAGGATAAAAAGATAATGATAGCAAATATCAATGGTGATTTTTTTGCTTCTGACAGGGTCTGCACTCATGCCTATGTTGACCTGACTGGTGGGTTCTTAAACGAATCTGAAAAAACTGTTACTTGCCCTTTACATCTTTCTTCTTTTGATATGAAAAGTGGCAATGCGCTCAATCTCCCTGCAGAGGATCCACTAAAAGTGTATAAAATAAAAAAGGAAAAAAATAAGTTATTTATTTTGATTTAGTTTTATGCATTTCAGATAGAAAAAGGGACAAGGGCATTGAACAATCAATGATGCTGGTTTGGTCTATTCTTCTTAATCATCATCAATACGAAAATTGTCTGGATAGGCACTAGTTTGAAATTGCCAAAAAGCGGAGCTCTTGATTAGGCTTTTTATCAGACAGTTTTACGTTGTTCCTGTTGGGATTTTTCCATATTTTTTCTGAAGGTAAATCATAAAAAGTTTTCATAGCCTTTCCAATAAATGCTCTAAAGCGCCCTTGACTGTGTTTTCTCTTGATTCCAAAAACTCAATGTCTCGTTTTTTTAGCTCCTCTGATGTTTTGGGGCCCAGTGAAACAGTTAGTTTGATTCCTAACGAGTCCACCAATTCTTGCCCGTTTCTGATGTTCGGCGGTGGCTGGATGCCCGGGTGGGGAATATTGGTGGGGCTATCGGTCATTATCTTAAAAAATGCTCTTACGGTTGATGGGCTGGTAAATAAAATGGAATGTAGTTTTTTTTGGTAGATGAGATCCTTGAATTTGCTCCATTGGTATGATTTCTCTATTTCACTAAATTCAGCAGTCTCATAAAAAAAAACTTGGTCCAGACTTAAGTTATTGTATGTTTTTGCTAAGATGTTGTTTGATTTTTTCGATTCCATACTTCTTGGCATTAGTATTTTGATTTTCTCTTTTCCGTTGCCTTTATCTAATTGGTCCAAAAACTCCGTGACGCTGTTTAGGGAAAACTGTCCTTTATTGTACGGGGAAGCTAAACTTGCATTCAAGTTATACTTTTCTATTGCTTTTTTTGTCTTGGGTCCTATTGCAATAAAGTTGTTCCTTATCTTGTTATTTTCTAAGATACTCTCCAAGATATTGCTGGCGTCTTTTTCCATTTTAATCAATTTAAAGAAAATGTCAACAGAACGAGCGCTTAGGAACACATAGTAATCATAAAAGCCTCTTTCTGTTTTTTTTATTGATTCTGCTGTGTCTTTTGAATATGATGGGACAGTAACAATAGTGGGTAATGTGATTACATTAAGAATTTTGTTTGGATGGCAACAACCGCTATTTTGGATTTGACTGGGAATATCGTCTCTTTCTATATCTTCCCTGGTAATTGCGATGTTTATTGTTTTGTCCGTCAATTTCTTATATTTGCATTTTCTTATGGGGCCGGATCGCTTTGAGAATACCAACTGATGGTATCGCTTAGGGTTACTGTCTCGCCTATTATTATAATTGATGGGGGTTTAACGTTTTCGTCTTTTGACTTTTGCACTATGTCGCCTATTTCTCCGGTGATGATTCTCTGGCTGCTTAAGGTGCCGTTTTCAATTATGGCAACTTTGGTTTTTTCATTGATGTTTCCCTTCCTTATGTTGTCTATTATTGTTTCCAGTTTTTCCGTCCCCATGTATATAACCACGGTATCGACCACATCAAATAGCCTCTCCCACTTTACTATTGGTGTCTTTTTTTCTGGATCCTCGTGTCCCGTTACAAATGCTACCGATGAGCTATATTTTCTGTGGGTTAGAGGGATGCCAGAATATATTGCAGCGCCTATTCCTGAAGTGATGCCGGGTATTATTTCAAATCGGGTGTTGTTGGACCTTAAGAACTCGGCTTCTTCTCCACCTCTGCCAAAAATAAACGGATCGCCCCCCTTTAGCCTCAATACTTGCTTTCCTTTTTTCGAATACTCTAACATCAGCTCATTTGTTTTATTTTGGTGAGTGGTTGGGTCCCCAATGTTTCTCCCAACATATACTTTTTCGGCCCTTTCCGGAAACAGATCAATTATGTCTTTTCCGATTAATCTGTCATACAGTATCACGTCGGATTCATTTATTAACTCTATTGCCCTGATTGTCAACAATTTGGGGTCCCCTGGTCCGGCACCACAAATGAATATCTTGCCAGAATTGTGATCTTTGCCTGTTTTGTTGGTTTTGCTCATTCCGTAATTATTCCTTTTATGATATCATTATCTCTGCTGGCACCATTTTTAACCCATTCGTTTGTTAACTCCATGGCTCCTTTTGAAATCAGGATGTCGCCTACCTTTTCTCCAAGTCTTTCGGGAAACTCCAGACTGCCTTTTTCCCTGTGCTTTAGGTATCTTTTCCCATCCAGTGAATATATTGCAGTAACTAATGATATCTTGTTGTTTTTTTTGTCCGTTGTTGCTAGGGCTCCCACCGGTATGGTGCATCCTGCGCCTATTTTGTCAATCAAAGATCTTTCCGCTTGAATCTCTTTTCTCGATGGTTTGTGTTCGATTTTATTTAAAACTTTGACAATGTCTGAGTCGTCTTTTCTGCAAACAATGGCCAGTGCCCCTTGGCCTGGAGCAGGCGTGAAACTTTGAATGTTTAGTCTTTGTGTTATCTTTCCGTTTAGTCCTAGCCTCTTAATTCCAGCTTCAGCTAATACAATCCCTGTAAACCTGTTTTCTTTTGATTTTGCTATTCTTGTTTCAATATTGCCCCTTATTGATTTAATGGTTACATGTGGGCATTTTGTTTTTATTTGAATGGCCCTCCGTATACTACTTGTTCCTATTATGGACTCTGGTTCGAGTTGGTTTATCTTGTTGTTGTTAGCGTTGTTGATAAATACATCATATGGTTTTTCTCTCTTTGGCACACTGGCGATATCCAGTTTGTCTGAGAATCCGCCATGCAAGTCCTTGAGGCTATGCACCGCAAAATCCGCTTTGCATCGCAACAGTAAATCATTTACTTCCTTTTCAAAAACTCCGATCTGATCAATTGCAAAAAATGGACGTTTATCTTTGTCCCCTTTCGTAGTCACCATTTCAATTCTGAACTCTGTTTCCGGGTTTTCTTTTTTTAATAACTTTATAATTGAGTTGGTTTGATGAAGGGCTAATTTGCTCGCCCTTGTTGCAATTATCAGCTCCTTAAATTTCTTTCACCCTTGTCAATGCCTTTTCGAAGGACTCAATGGTTTTTTCTATGTCTTCCTCATTATGGCTTGTTGATATAAAACACGTTTCAAATTGCGAGGGTGGAATAAATGTTCCATTATCCATCAGTCCATTGAATAATTCACTAAATTTTGTAATGCCTGATGTTTTTACGTCATTATATCTGTTGACTGGTCTTTTTGTAAAGAATGCCTGAAACATCGAGCCTATCGAGTTTATTGTCAATTCTATTTCTTTGTCATGGGCAACATCTTTTATTCCGTTTACTAATCTGTCGCATGTTTTGCCTACCTGTGGGTAAATTGTGTCTTTGTTTTCGCTTAAAATCCTTAGCGTCTTCAATGAGGCTGTGACAGATATTGGATTTCCTGCAAATGTGCTAGCTTGGTATACTTTTCCGCTAGGTGCTAGTTGTGACATTATCTCTTTTTTTCCCGCAATCAGGGAGATGGGGTATCCATTTCCCAAAGCTTTTGCAAATGTTGTTATATCTGATTTGATTCCAAAAAACTCACTTGCCCCACCAAGGGCAAGCCTGAACCCTGTGACCACCTCATCAAAAATCAAAACTATGTCGTTTTGCTTGGTGATTTTCCTTATCTGATTTAAATAGTCTTTCTCTGGCAATATCAGTCCCGAATTAGCTAGCACTGGTTCTATTATTACGCACGCAATGTCGCTATCATCACTTTCCTGATCTAGCTTGATAGCTGATTCCAATGCCTCTATGTTGTTGTAAGGAATTGTTATGGTCTTTCTTACACTTTCATTTAGTATCCCATCTGTATGCTCTAATTCTGATGCACCTGAACCTGCCTTGTTCAAAACATAATCAAAAGCCCCATGGTAACCCCCATCGAATTTGATGATTTTTGTCTTCCTTGTGTATGCCCTAGCAAGCCTGATTGCATGCATAGTTGCTTCTGCTCCTGTATTTGTAATTCTTACCATTTCTGCATTTGGTATTATTTTATTACATAGTTCTGCCAATTCGATTTCTTTTTCGGTAGGTATGCAAAATAAGCTTCCTTTGTCTATTTGGTTTTTCACTTCCAGTGCAATTTCTTGATTGCTATGTCCCAAAAAAACTGCTCCATAGCCCATACAATAATCAATTAGGGTGTTGCCCTCTTTAGTAAATATTCTGCTGCCGTTGCCTGAATCAACAAAAAATGGATATGGCTGAAAAAATCTGACAGGGCTGTTAACTCCACCAGGAATTATTCTACATGCTCTTTCAAATAATGTCTTGGATTTGTCAAATATCAAATAAACGTTGTACTCTTTAAAAAAGTTATAACTGTATCGGATTTTTAATTTTTCTTGTCTGCAAGGATTTCTGCCATTTTTTTTGCGTGGTATGAGATTATGATGTCGGCTCCCGCTCTTTTAATGGATGTCAGCAATTCTGTTACCGCCGCGTTTTCGTCTATCCAATTATTTATTGACGCTGCCTTGATCATCGAATATTCACCTGAAACACTGTATGCTGCAATAGGGTGAAGAGAATTCTGTTTTGCTGCATATATCAAGTCAAGATTTGGAATGGCTGGTTTTACCATCAGAATATCCGCTCCCTCCTCCATATCTGCAATTATTTCCCTACGGGCTTCTCTTGGATTTGTATAGGGCATCTGGTATGATAGCCTGTTCCCAAAGCTAGGTAGCGAATGGGCCGCATCCCGAAACGGGGAAAAAAATGATGATGCTTGCTTTGCTGAATATCCCATGATCAATGTGTCTTGGTATTCGTTTTTATCCAATATGTCCCTTAATGCTCTTACTTGGCCGTCCATCATGGCCGATGGTGCTACCATGTCTGCACCTGCCATTGCATGACTTAGGGCAATTTTCGAAAGGGTGTTGAGGGTGTGATCATTGTCAATTTTATTGTTTTTGATTATCCCACAATGACTATGGGATGTATACTGACAAAGACAAACATCGGTAATAACTGCTAATTTGTCGCCAAAAGTGTCTTTAGCTATCTTTGTTGCCTTTTGTACTATGCCGTTGTTATCGAATGAGCTGCCACCTGAATCGTCTTTTCTTGATGGGATTCCAAAAAGGATTATTGCCTTGATCCCTAGTGAGGCAATCTCCTCTATTTCCCTTGATATTTCCCCAATGGGGAATCTGAAAATTCCTGGCATTGACTCTATCTCTAGCCTTTCACTGATTCCTTCTTGAACAAACAATGGGAACACCAGGTCCTTGGCTGAGAGATGTGTCTCTTGCAAAAGATCTCTTATTGCTTCACTTCTCCTTAGTCTTCTTAATCTCATTTTTGGAAAAGCGCTGTAGGCTCCGATGAAGTTGTTTATTATGCTTTTGATGTCGTCATCATCATCATAATTTGCTTTGCTGTCTGGGTTCCCTTGCATGTTGCCTTTCACTGCGCTATGTCTTTTCATAATTAAACAACCTCATTGCCAAATTTATTAATTCACTATTGTTTTTGTTGTTTTGGGTAAATTCTCTCCGTAGGTTATTCATTGGTGTGGAAAGAATGCCTTCTATCAACGCATAGGAGAACTGCTCAAAGACCTTCATGTCTTTTTCGTCTATTTTGTTTCTCATCAGTGATAATGCTTTTTTAAGCTCTTTCTCTCTAATGGCGTCTGCACCTTTAAAAATCGTTATTATCATGGGTTCTGAGCTTTTTCTTTTTAACGTTTCATTAATCAAGAATATTTCATCTTCTATTATTTTTTCTGCGGACTCTATTTCCTTTTTCCTTTTCCTTACGTTTTTTTCAACAATTTCTGAGATTTGGTCTATGTTTACCAATTTGACACTGTTTAGTGTGGCAATTTTGTCCTCCACTGTTCTAGGGTTTGATAAATCAAAAATCATTAAACCTTTTTCTCTTTTTTGCATTATGTTTGCCATTCTATCGTATGTTAGCAGATAGTATGGGGCGACAGTGGATATAAACACAATGTCTGTGTTTTCGTTTAATTTCTGTAATGCCTCGTCAAATGGTATTGGTATGCCGGCAACTGTGTCTGAAAAGGATCTTGCCCTATCAAATGTCCTACTGGTAATGAAAAACCTCATGTTCCTTTGTTTTAATGCTTTTGCTATCAGGCTTGCTCCTTCGCCTGAGCCTATCAGTAAAATTTCTTTCTCGTTTATGTCATCAAAATATTCATATGCCATATTAACCGCCATGGAGCCCACAGAGACGCTTCCCCTGTTTATCCCTGTGGATGCCCTTACCTTGTTCCCTATTTTGATGGTTCTGTCAAAAAGAATGCTTAAATTGGGGCCTGAGAACCCGTTTTTTCTGGAAAACTCTAATGATCTCTTAACTTGTCCTAATATCTGATCCTCGCCAACTACCAGTGAATCAAGACCAGACGTTAGTTTGGCAAGGTGTTTTATTGCCTCTTTGCCCTCATCAATTATAACGTTTGATTTTACATCATCAATAGATGATCCTATCAAAGATGACCATATTTCTATAATTTTGCCTTGATGGGGATTGTTTCCCGCCCCATAAATTTCAACCCTGTTGCAAGTTTGCAATATTAGACATTCCTCCAACTCTGTGGAGTTTATCAATGCTCTATATGCGCTGTAAATATCTTTAAACGTAAATTTTTCTAAAACGTGTATTGGTGAGTTCTTAAAGGTAACCCTTAGATTAACAAATTGTGATGATTGTAAACTTAAATATGCTGTCATCTGCCGTTGTTATCCTCCAATTTATCTAATGTGTTAATAATTCTTTCTTTGACCTTATCAATGTTGTTTTTACTGATTAGCCACTGTATTTCAGGGTTATTTATTAGACTGCGCAAAAAATCTTTTCTCTCGTTGGGATTTTCAATGTGTTTTTTAGCCTGCTCCCTTGCAAACGCTTGAATTTTTATGTTGTCAATGTCTGACTTTACTATTATATTTTTTATGGCATCCTCTATCTTGCCCTTTATTATTTTGGCCATTATGGGGCTTTTTCCTAAAGTGGATATCGCTATCTGAATCGATTCCTCTATGTTTATTATCGACAGAAAACCAAAATCACTAAGTTGGGAATCATCTACAGAATAGGTGAGGATTTTTCTATGTCTGGCCCATGTGGTTATTTTCCTGTTAAGGTTTTTGTCATTTGTAACGGCAAAAATTATGAATACGTCATCGAATTCATTTAGAATGTCGACATCTGTAATCTTCTTTGTAATTGTTTTTAGGTTGTATTTTTTTTTGTAGTTGACTACATCGGGACCAATATTCTCGCTTATTACTGTAATATTGCATTTATGGTCGCCAAGAAGTCTTATTTTTTTGGTGCCCTCTATACCAGCACCTATTACTAAAACATTTTTGTTCTCTATGTCTAAATCAATAATCAACTATATCACATCAAATTGCAATTCATTAACAAACTGGATTGATTTGACTTTATTTAAAATGTTCGATTACTTTCACCTGCCGCAACGAATTTGAAAGACTATTGATCACCTGATTGAATTTGAAATGGGATTGGCGGTTGTGGCTGTGGCTGTGGTTGTTGCTATGGCATCTGCCTCTCAGGTGAGTGGCATTAGTCTGGTCTGTATCAATTAAGGCATAGTCTGGTGTATGGGCATTGCAACGGTGGTTGCATTTAGTGAAATGGTCTTTTAGTGTGGTTATGGCGCAGATTGGTTTTTTATAGTGGGGTGAAATGTAATTCAGTTTAGTATTATTGAAATATTGGATTTGTTAAGTTGTTGTATACTTTGACTTTTAGTTCCGATACTAATTACAACCCTGATAACTCCTTTTCTATAGATGCTTTAAAAGATGTATCTTTAGACGTGCTTGCTCTTTTAAAGAAGTCTGGCCTTTTATCATTAAAAGATTTGATAGTTCTTGGACCATATGATGTTTCGTCACAGACTGGAATTGATATTGATGATTCCTTTTTGATTTATAACCAGGCATTAACGGTTTTAGAGGATATTGGAATCATGGAAAAACAATTTATCCCCGCAACTGCTCTCTATCACAAACGCAAAAATATCGGTAAAATTTCTACCGGTTCAAGAAACTTTGATCGCCTTTTAGGAGGTGGAATAGAAACAAAATCGATTACAGAGGTATGTGGAGAATACGGAACGGGTAAGACGCAATTGTGTCATACCGCTTGTGTAACCGTGCAACAAGATTATTCGAAAGGGGGATTGAAAGGAAATGCGCTATATGTGGATACCGAAAATACCTTCCGTCCTGAAAGAATTGAATCGATTTCCAGATTGCGAAATATGGACCCATTCAAAACTTTGGAGAATGTCATTGTAGCTAAAGCATACAGCAGTTCTCACCATGAATTGATATTGTCTGAATCTAGTAAGGTTATTGGCTCGCATAATATCAAATTAATGGTAGTTGATTCCATAATTTCCCTTTATAGGTCCGAGTTTATAGGATTGTCTGCTCTTTCTGAAAGACAGCAGAGATTAAACAAGCTAATTCATACTATTATGCGAATAGCAGAAACATTTGAAATTGCAGTTTTATTGACAAACCAAGCACAATCGTCTCCTGATTCCCCTTTTAGCGGAAATTCTTTCAAGGCTGCAGGTGGCAATATCGTTGCTCACTCTAGTACATATAGGGTTTTTCTGAGACGTTCGGGCAGAAATAGAATAGCTAGAATGGTGGATTCCCCAAACCACGCTGAAAGCGAAATTGTTTTTACCATTGGTGATTGTGGCGTTTCTGACCCCCTGAATCGTAATGGCGTTTAGGCTGAAAGGTTGTCTATTGATTTTGTCTTGTGGACTTGAAGGCAGAATCAATAAGATTTATTTATTGTTCTTCTTCATCTTCATTCACCGGTAGTTATGGTTATATTTTCTGTCGTATGAATTTACTTTTTGCCTGCTGATGGGGAATATCAATTTGCGAAATGGCCTAGGCAAATTGAGTCTCACTTTTTTTGTAAATAATTTTTATTAGGGTGGCTATAGAGCTATCTCATGCCTTCATCCCATGGAACCAGAAGAAAATCAAGATCGGTGTTAACAAAATCAAATAAAATCACAGGTTTGTCATATTTGCTTATCGATTATAAACAGGGGGATAAAGTTGTTGTAAATATTGATCCAAGTGAACATACAACTATGCCTCACAGACGTTTTCAGGGCCGGATAGGGGTAATTGAAACTATAGGAAGGCGCACCATGAAAGTTATGGTGATGTTTGGAAACAAACCTAAATACTTGCAAACAAAATTTAACCATGTACGTCTTTTAACAAAATCCTGATAGGCTAAAAGGGTGCTGTAAAATTGACAGAAGTTTTAAAACGTGAGATTATTACTTTATCTGAGGTAAAAAAAATTTTAGGAAACATTTCGCTTGATGAAATGGATCAAATCCAACGATGGACATACGATTATTCTAAAAAATTTTCAAAAACTGATTATGATGACGCAAAGGTGATGGTTGACAGACTCATAGCCGAAGGTGACTTGACAGTGGAAGAGGCGGTTGAATTGGTAAATGTGATGCCCAAGTCTTTGGAAGAGCTAAGATCTTTCACTTTTGGGTGGAAAAAACTGATTGGGACTGAAAAATTGGAAAAAATAAAGTCTATATTGCTGTCAAATAAAGGTGATGATGATAAAAAAAACAATGACGATGGGAAAGATGAATCTGGAGTTGAAAGTTAAATAAAGAACAAAACACGCATATTGTTATAACTTAAAAACAAAGAGATAACTTGTCGAAATTTTTATCAAATAGGGATAACTATAATAAAAATATGGAAACATATCCTCATAGAAAATTTGAGGAGTATGCCTATATACTGGACTATATCCAAAACAGCAAGTCATCAATTGTTCGAATGAGGGAGGGAACCATAATTCATGCAATAGGTGAAGTGCACCTGACTATTCTTGAGTTGCTGGGAATAACCCGAGAAAAATTTAGCATAGGCGAAAGAGTCTATATTGGAAAAGATGGGCGAGCAAAAATCTTGAGCGTATTGGGGCGAATAGATTACAATCATCTTACCCAAACTGCAAAAAATGAATTGCCGAGCGTTATAGAGAAAATCGTAAGTGTAAACGAATCGCGTTTTGTAGATTATTTTAACTCGGCCCAACCAATGACGCCTAGGGTCCATTCCCTAGAGCTTATTCCTGGAATAGGAAAGACCTACATGAAATCTATATTGGTAGAAAGGGACAAAAAAAAGTTTAGTTCATTTATGGACCTTCAAAGTAGAACTGGATTGAGAGACGCACCAAAACACATAGCTAAAAGGATATTTGATGAAATTGCCGGCGAGACCCGTATGAATGTTTTTGTTAGAAAGTGATACAATAATTTTTGGTTTATGGCATAGAGACTGTGTCTGTGTCTGTATCTGTTACTAAATCTCTACTGTGAGATATCCTCAAGGGTGAGGGTGAGCACTCGAAGTGTCGGAAAAAGACCATAAAAAAAAACAAAAAAAATCACTTGGCCAGAATTTTCTTGTTGATGATAACATTATTAAAAAAGTCATTGAATTGTCTGAGATTGGCGATAATGATGTTGTCTATGAGGTTGGGAGTGGCAATGGGGTTTTAACCAATGAGCTCTGCAAAACCTCCAAATTTGTGCATTCCTTTGAAATTGATTCATATTTTTATCTTTACTGCAAAAAAAAATTGTCTTTTAGTAATCTCCGTCTCCTAAACATGGATGCTTTTGATAACGCCGTCGATGTGGATTTTGATGTTTTTTTTTCAAGCCTGCCTTATTATGAAAGCCGAAATGCTTTTTCATGGCTATGTCAAAGGAGTTTCAAAAAAGGCATAATCTTGCTGCAACGGGAATTTGTCGACAAACTTTTGTCATCCCCGGGAAACAAAAACTATCGGGCTGTTTCAATAATAACACAATACCGTTTTTCTATAAAATTGCTATTGGATGTTCCCCGTCATTCCTTTGACCCTAAACCAAAAGTTGACTCCGTTCTGATAGAGATTGTTCCAAAAACTCCGCCCTTGCCAAAAAAAACCATAAATGATATACAGTTTTTATTTTCTTTCAGAAAAAAAAACGTCTCTTTCTTGTTGAAATACTTTAAACTTGAAAAGAAATGTGATGGGTATGCCGACTTTGATCACATAAAGGACAAAAAGGTTGGACAATTACCTGTGGAGCAGATTTATCAGTTATCCTTGATGTTAAATGAACGCAATAACGATCAATAAATGTTTTATGGGTAAACAAACCTTATGACGATTAAAAAAGTTTTTAGTTTAAAATAATTAAAAATTAGTATTTGAGATTAATGGTCTGTACTGATCCCGCCTCTACTTGGACATTGTCCAAAACTCTGTTTTCACCATCAGGAAACGCTACCATTAAAATATAATCTCCTGGAGGCAGGTCACCAAACACATATTTTCCATCAATTGAGACAAATGAACTTTTTGATATAGCTGAACCTCCCTGCTCCACTGCAATGACGGTTGAGCCTACGGCTGGCAAACCTAATGGCCCAGCTACATACCCATTAATAGATCCCAAGCCTGACTTGTAGGTGGGCATGGGTTCAAATATTGATCCAAGGCCCCTGTTGTTTGGTGTTGTTCCGCCACTTAATAGATAACCAACAATTAGGATGACACCTACAACTGCGACCACCAGAATTATTCCCCATTGGTGTTTTTTAACAAAGCTCTCTGATCTTTTATCGGTAATTTTAGAAAAAGAAGTCATTTAAGCATTCACCAATATATATATGTTGCAGACACTATTTATGTATTGTTATAGGAGTTTCCTATAATTAATATATAAAGTCAAATACAAAAATATAATACTTATATCTTTAAGTTAAATAATGCAAAATAAAAGTAAAATACATTGCATAAATAATGATCAAGCTCATTGGCGCCGAAATTACAAAACCTTGGTGGTAAGCTTTCAGCAGTCATGCCACCGTAATCCTGGCATCTGTATGTGTTGTCTTGAAACGGTGGTTTGAATGGGATGGAAGACGGTTCAAAAATGGGCATTGTCACCGCAACACCCATGTTCTTTAACATGTATCTGTTGATAAAACGATAAAACAACAACCTTTTTTAAGCAACATAAATTCTTTCTGCCATGTTTTGATACCTCAAATCCGTCTTTGGCTGGGTGATTGTTTCAATAGGCATAAAAATTTGATGATTTTGTGTGTTATGGGAGCATTTAGGAATTTATATTGGATATAAATTCCCTATCGCATTGATCTATGAGTCACAGGTTCTTTTCAGCATTATCCATTTGGTGTCCTCATTTCTGTGGTGGAGCATTACATTTGTGGTGGTTGCAATTATCAGGCCGGCAAATAGATCCGGCATCTTATCTGTGATTTTGCCTAAAGTGCAAAAGATTGTAATAGCTGTTTCAACAGTTTCGATTATTTCCGGGTTTATTCTTTTTGGTATCAACACAAATTATCAATTTTACGCATTGTTTTTGACATCTTGGGGCAATATGATATTGGTGTCCGGCATATTGTCATTGATTGTTTATTGTAATGTGTTATCGGGGGGTAAAATAAGCGCAATGATCATTAAACTAAGTAAACTGCCACAATTGGCAAACCAGATCCCGATAGTGTTCTTTTCGATGATTACGATAGCTTTGACATTTATGATTTTGATCTCAAAGGTGTATGTTGCAAGATAACGCTGCTTTTGAATAATTCCGCAAATGGACCTCATTGCAGGATCATTTTGGCAAAATGGTTGTTTTTCAATAAGGGGTGGACACTGGATTCTTTTTGGGATGTGCAATTACAAAAAAAGGCAGCAGCATAACGAAAACAAAATCAATAACGTTGTGATGATGATTTTTCCTAATGTGCATATAATTAAGATTTGGATTTTTTTAAAAATGCTTAGAGCCCTGAAAAACCACTATCTAGTTGCAGCAGTACCCCTACAACATGTTACTGCTGTCAAAACATATGGCGTGTGGGAATGAGGAGTAATTGATTACAAAAAAGGAGATTGGTTGTAATTGAGATTATCCCCTAATGTTGCGTAAAATCAGTTTACTGCTAAAATAAATCGTTAGATGTGTACAACAATAAACAAGCAGGAAAATAAGTTTGACGGTGGATGCTAAACGAACACCACACAAATTCCAAAATGTGTGATGCGATATTAAATTGCGTGTGTATATCTGTTATTTTTATTTGCAACAATGCTTTTACTTGACAATCATTACAGGACAATGGGCATAGGTCATAATCCCTGATGCCGAGCTCCCCAAAATGAGTTTTTTAAAAGCTGACCGGCCCCTTGACCCAATGACTATTAGGTCTATATTCTCATTTTCGGAGTAACTGATAATTGCCTCGACTATTGATATGGGAGCAATGATTGCTTCCGTTTTGACCTGTATATTTGTGTTCGCGCATTTCTTTCGAATCTCTTCAAACCATTTTTCAGCTTCTTCTTTGGCTTCTTCTTTTAAATCATTTATGGAGCTTGGAGTTACCAAACCGGTTGCTGTCTCGGTGTAAAAAGCAAAACCCTTATTAGAATACAAAACATGCAAGGCAACAAGCTCAGATTCATATTTTTGGGCAATGTTTATTGCGTAGTCTGCAGATTTCATCGATTGAGCGGACCCGTCAATGGTAACTAGTATCCTTTTTAGCCTGATCAACTTTATGTATGTGAAAGAGAATCAAAGATAAACTTTTTTCATTTTTGAATTAGCCACCTTTAGGTTAAACAGCAACATATGCCTATTAAAACAATATAAACCGCCTCATCAAAAAGAGGTGTCGAGGCCTGTTACTTTATTGATACCGAAGAAAAGAACACAACATCAATTTTAGTTGGGGCATAAAAAAGACATGCTTGTTTCTCAAAATTTTGACTTATTGTCATAAAAAGGGGTTGGAAGGCAGGAAATGTCTCACTGTGTGAAAGCTAGTTATCATGCCAAAAGAGGGCAAAGAAAAATTGTTGGTCGTTGGTTTGTATTTGGTTTTTGGTTATAGAGAAATTTGGTTTTGCTTGTTTGGCACCCATCTTTTGCCATCAAATTTTCAATATGTTTCTTATTGTGTCCCTTTGTTTTCTAAACAACGGATATTTTATAGTGGTCACAATACGGTATTTATTGAATCATTGGCAGTAGAGACATGATATGAAAATTATCAAATCAACATCGCTGTATGATGGTGATGATGAAAAACGCAATTGTTATATCGGTTTTGAGGGTGATAAAATTGCTTATGTTGGCCTAGAAAAACCATTACAAAATGACGCTGAAATTATTGCTGAAGATGTTGTTGTCACTCCTGCATTTATCGACTCTCATAGCCATATAGGAATGGTTAGGGCCGGTGAGCCTGAAGACGAAGACGAATCCAACGAACACATGGATCCTGTTTTTCCTTTAGTTAATTCTATGCACAGTATCTACATGGATGACATGTCTTTTACTGAATCTGTTGAAAGTGGTGTTTTATATTCGGTGGTCTTGCCTGGCAGCGGAAATGTTGTTGGGGGTAAATCTGTGTTTATACGAAATTATGAGGGCAATGTTGAGAAAGCATACATAAAGGATGTGGGAATCAAAATGGCGTTAGGATATAACCCAAGGAGTACAAATGATTGGAAAGGCGATAGGCCCTCAACCAGAATGGGCGCCATGGCCATTCTCCGGGACAATTTACTCAAGGCCAAAAAAACCCAAAATCTAATCAATAGGGATAAAAAAGACATCGATGAGGTTGATCCAGTGACTGAGGTTTTTATGGATATTATCTCAAAAAAATACAAGGTAATGGCACACCTCCACAAAGAAGATGATGCGGTATTGCTAATGCAGTTATCTAGGGAATTCGGGATAGATGCCATTGCCAACCATTGTATGGATATTTACCATAGAGAGGTTTTTTCATTTTTGAATTTGAGTAATATACCAATAATTTACGGCCCTTTGGATTGTTTTCCTTATAAAGTGGAACTTAAGCATGAGAGTTGGAAAAATGTAAAACCATTGATTGATTCGGGGGCAAAATTCTCATTGATGAGTGACCATCCTGTTATTCTTCAAAGAAACATGTTTTACACATTAAGGCACCTTTTGCGGTTTGGTTTGTCAAAGCCTAAAGCAATATCGAAGATTACCAAGGAGTCTGCTGATATAGTGGGAGTTGATGATCTTGGCCAAATAAAACCTGGGTTTAAGGCCTCTTTTGTAATTTGGAACGGGGACCCATTCTCATTGACAAGTTACCCTATTATGTCAATAGCCGAAGGGAAAATTGTATATGAGGAGTAAAAACTGTGAATGTAAATGTTTCCAAACAATACTGTTTTATTTAAAACATGCTGTTAATATCTTGTGAACCGGGAGTCGGAATTTATCATAAAGAGGTTTGATATGGTGGAGCTAGAATTGGAAGGTGGTTATTATCACGAGTCATACCGGTCAGATAAATATGTTCAGGTTGGAGATTGTTGTGATGCAAACCCAGAAGATAGTGTTTATTCCTATCCAAAGCCTGGCCACAGGCCATCTAATAATGTCCGTCCTGTTCTTACATTAATTTATTATCTTTTGGATGGGAATCAGTTTTCTGCTTTTCATAAAGTTAAATATGACGAAATTTGGCACTTTTATAAGGGCAGTTCAGTCAATCTATACATTTTGACCAACAGTAAAAAACTTTTAAATATAAAATTAGGAAACGACATAAAAAATAACGAGCAGGTCCAATTTGTTATAAAGGGCAACACATGGTTTGGTGCTGACATAAACGACAAGTCTTCTTATTCTTTGATTGGCTGTTCTGTTTCCCCGGGGTTTGACTTTAGGGATTTTGAGCTGGGCGAAAGAGATAGATTAAAAATAATGTATCCGCAACATGAATGCATAATCAACAGGCTAACAAGAAAATAGCATTATTGATATGGCGTATCACACAATATGTTGCAACATTCATTATTCAAATGGACCTACCCGCGTTTGTCTTTCCCAATGGTATCCTAAATAGTTACGGTACTTGATCAAGCAACTTTACCTTGTATTGGCTATGCTTGCATCACGATTTTATATCTTTTCCTGCAGATGTGAAATAGTTGCTCCTCAATTTCATCCACTAGTTGCTTTGATTTTTCTTCTTCTTGAATTCTTTGTTTATTAAACTCTTCTCTCCTTAAACTTTCTGCATATATGGTTTTTTTGTTCTCATTTATCCTGTACTCAATTTTTTTTATTTCTTCTATGGTTGAGTTATTGGTATAGTCTCTCAAACGCTTTAAGTTCGAAACAATCTCCTTCAGATCGTGTTTGAATTTTGGTAAGGCGTCAATCAATCTGTCGCAATATTGAATGACTTTGGCCGAATCTTTTAGTGGGATTTTATTTGTGCCAATTGATTCTTTTAGATTGTTTAGAAATTCTAAATATGGCGAAATATCTGCATCGTTGATTATTTTGTCGGGTTCTTTGATTATGATGTTTATTATCTCTTTTGTTCTTTTTGAGGTGCCATATGAGTATTTGTGGGTTGCTTTTGACAGTTGGTTTGAAATTTCCATATAGCTTTGGATTAGTTTGTCCTTTTCTTTTTCCAGCTTTTCTATCTCCTTTAGATAACCCAAACTCTTGCCATATGATGGCAGTGCCTGTAATTGCTCTATTTCCTTTTCCATTTCATCATTTTCGTTCTCTTTTTCTATAATGCTTTTGTTTATTGATTCTATTATGCTGCTGTTGTTGTCAATCTCCATCTTTTTATTGTTTATGTCTTTTAGATTGTTTTTGCACTTGTCTATTGCTTCTTTATTCCTTAGGATATCGTTATAGAACTCATCTATTATTTCGGAGTTTTCGGTAATTTTTTTTAACTCGCTGCGCAAATGATTGGCGTGCTTTTTCATAAAGGTGTTGATTACTGTGCTATGAGAACTGGTAACCTCTCCAAACCTGTTAATTGATGAAATTATCGTTTCTTTGAATTTTGTCAAATCCTCAAATGTCTTTGGAATTTCTAACGTATTAGCGGATTCTCGCTTTAGTGATTTGACAATGATGTTTTTTGTGTTTCTGATTAAGGGGGTCAATTTTTCCTCTTCCACGTTTATTTCTTCCATTTCGATATTGATTGCTATGTTGTTAATGGTTCTGTACGATTGCTTGATTTCTTCACATATGGTTTTCAGCTTATCCAGGCGATTTTTAGTAATGTCTTTTTCTTTTCGTTCTAATTCTTCAAATGCAAAATCCGCTGTAATTGCATCCTCTGATCGGTGCATTGATTTGGATTTGTTAGATATATTCTTATCAAACTTGGAAATATCTTTATCTTTTTTTTTAAAAAAACTAAAAGGAGACATAATATATCTATATAACAAATTTATTGAAACAGTGTATATATTAATATATATTTAATTATGAAATCAACGCTTAAAACTGCTTCTTCTTCTTCCGGAGAATTACTTTAATACTATTGCCAGATTTAAAAACATGGCAAGAAACTTTACCTGTTCTGATGTCGACGTTAACTGTAACTGGTCTGCGTCCTGAAAATGATGAGGACCTATTAAATAAAATAAAGGAGCATGCTAAAAGCGCCCATAATTTTGAAGAAATACCTCCTAAATTGTATGAAAAAGTGAGAGACGCCATAAAATAACTCCTCTATGATTTTGCCCTTTCATATATTTCCTGTCTTTGTAATTTGAATTGGGTTTTGTTCCATGGTTTAGCATTAGTAAAATCAGAGTATTTTTGAATTGAAATGCTTTTACTTTTCATTGAATTTGGTTCATTTGGATAAATTTTTGTATTTGAGGTATATGCGAGTTTGTGTGTGTACTTGTAATGCGATCTCAAAACAATAATGAATTTAGGCACACGCAAATGTTCTATTTTCCATCATGCCTTTGCACATATTTTGCCCGTTCCGATAGACTTGGGTAATTGCTCAATGGTGTTAAAAAACTCATTTTTTGCGTTGACATTTTTTCTGATTACTTTTTTTGACAGTGCCATCTCAATATGTTTGGTAATACTGTCTTTTTTCTTCTATTGGCCCGATCAGTTACATAACCGGTATTTATGAGCATTTGTTAGTCTCTGTATTTTACTCACAAAAGCAATATTACATTGATTTGAGTCTGGGACAGGCGATTCTGCATCAAACTATCAAGTGATTTTCTATGGCACATAAAAAACCCGTTGTTGTTACACTAATAGTACGATTAGTGGTGCTGAAACTGAATATTCTGTTGTGTTGTTACTTTAAATCTATCTGTGAATGTTGTTTGCAATTTGCAACACTTTTGTTTTTGATGACAAAGACGTTCCCTGTTTTGTATTTCATGGTTCGAAGGAGTGTTTGTCATGGTTGTCTAGCGTAAATAGAGCAGCTGCTTTCGCCGCAAGTTCAGCTATTATGTAATTTGAATCGTCACTACCAATTATTATTATATCGTTTTCAATAGGGCTTAGCTTATTCACTAATAGTTTTTTAATGCTTGTTTCATTTTGCAGATAGTCATAATTGGTATTGACTGTCAGGAATTGCCCATTTTCGAACGTTAGGGTTATGGCCCCCTTGGCACCGTTTTTTATTGCAACATCTCTTTGTTCAATCCCAGAGCTTATTTCGCATCTCATTTGCTTTAGTAAAATTGCGTGGTTGAATTTGCCAATTGAGATTGAGCATTCCGGTACGTTTGTCTCATGACCAATGTATGCGGATAATCTATTCAGAATTGATTTTCCTTTGTCAGACATTTTTGTTCCCCTGTTAGTGGTTCTTATCATGTCTTCCATTTTCAGGTGCTTTATCAAAGTCTTGATCGAGCCTTCTCCTAACGCCAGTTCCCTCGAGAGCATGTTTCTGCTCACCTTTCCTTCCTTTTCGATTAACTGCAGTGTTTTGAATATGTGTGCTGAGTTAAAAGTCAAAATTCTGCTTGGTGCATACCTGCTAGAAATACTCTCAAGTGTCTTAATCAAAAGATGCACAATATTCTATAATGCTCCAAATGGATTTATTTTTATCTTGATGGTCTTTGCTTTCAAATCTGTATGCAAAATTGTTGCCTGTTTTTGTAAATGCATAGCCTGATTGATACAACTGTCTTTGAGCGTTTTTGCTGTTTGGTGTTGCTTTTGATTCCGATAACAATGTGTATGTGTCAGATAAATCCGGATTTTCAACCAGAATGATACAGCAATTCTCACCCGATGGAAAATTTGTTAATAGGTTTAGTGATTTTGGTAACGATCCTCAATACTTTACTGGCCCACCTGGCATGGCTATGGACACCAATGATAATATTTTCGTAGCTGACTTTGGAAACCCAAACTACGCCATAAAGGGGTTTGATAAAAACGGGACGTTTGTCAGAACTTTTGGTTCATTGGGTTTTGGACCTGGTCAGTTTATCAATCCTGGTGGATTGGGAACCGATGCTCAAGACAATCTGTATGCTACTGACTTTGGTGAAAACAACAATGTACAGAAATTCGATAGCAACGGAAACTTTTTGATGACAATTGGTACACCCGGAACCGTCAACGGTCAGTTAAGCAATCCCACAGATGTGGCCGTAGACTCGACTGGAAATATTTATGTAGCCGATTAAACTAACGATAGGGTCCATAAATTCGATAGCAACGGAAACTTTTTGATGACAATTGGTACACCCGGAACCGTCAACGGTCAGTTAAGCAATCCTTTTGAACTTGCAATTGATTCTGGGGATAATGTATATGTTGTAGATAACGACAACTACCGTGTTTAGGTTTTTGACAATTCTGGAAACTATGTAACACAATTTGGTAATACTGGTGCTGGTCATGAATGACTGTAGGATCCGGTTGGAATAGCCTTAAACTCCTTGGGTGATGTCTATGTTGCGGACGGGAGGGATTCCGACATACATGTCTTTACTCCAATTGGATAGTTATACTGTTACTTTAAAGTATAACTTTAGAAATCATTTGTTTTTTTATCTGTTCAATTGAGCATAGTCGTTTGGCTTACTGGACGAACCTTTGAAATTTTAGTTTATCTTAATTTGTGATGATTCTTAAATGTTAATTATAAAATTTAGTATACCTGCCACTATGCTCTGTTTTTTTGCATAGTTATAGGAGTGTGTTTTCCATGAGTGTTTTAGTACTTTGTTGCTAATGGGCGCAACTGCCGCCCTCATCATGGCTATGACTATCCGGTTCTTTTCTGTTTGCCTTGTTTGGTTCATTTTTATTTCCAGTATCAATGCCCTCGTCGTTACTGCTGTATTCTTGTAGGTTGCGTTCTTTGTTGTCTGGTTCTAATTCTTTGTTTTTTTATTTATTGTGTTGCCTTCGCTCATGGATAAAATGCCATAACAAAATATAATAACTTGTGTAAAGGCAAAAAGGACCATTAGTTATGGATTCTTGTTGCAACAAACCACTTTTATGGCTTGAATATCGATAAAACATGTGTTTTGGACTGAAAATTATGGTGATTTGATCGTCATTATCTGTGATTGTTACAATGGAAATTACCAAATGGATTGTCAATGGGATGCTGCTGGATATGCTGATTCCATCCTAAAACCATATTCTTAGACATTGATATCCTTTATAACCGTTAAACCCGGGGATTTAGTATGTCTGCAGACATTCGTCAATTCGATGATGCTAAATACATTAACCTGGAGACTTTCAAAAAAAACGGGACACCTGTGTCAACACCTGTTTGGTTTGTAACCGAAAATGGGTATATTTTTGTTGTGACTCGCTCTGGTACTGGTAAGATTAGGCGAGTTAGAAACAACCCTAAAGTTAGGATTGTTACAAGTGGGTTCAGAGGCGAACCAAAAGGCACATGGAAAGACGGAGTAGCTAAAATTGTGGATTCTGGGAACTCGGACAGAATTATCCGACTAAGAGACAAAAAATATGGATTTCAAGCCAAACTCGCATCGCTATTTACAGCTGGAAAGGGGAAATATGTTGTTTTGTCTATAAAGATCGCCTAGTGGATGACCATCTTGATTTGGTGATGAAAAAAAGATTAGTTATATGGATGCAAAGAAACTGGGAATTGAAATTGAATTGTAGAATGATGATTAATTATATTGAAATATCTTTTGTAGTTGTTTGAAGTTATTCAATGGGTGTTTATCTTAAACACTGAAATTTTTAATTGGATTATGGTGGTGAAAAATTATGAGGTGGAAAATAAAAATAGTAGTTTATTGAAGACTTGGTAGACTTTTGCTGTTTTCTAATGAACCGGTGCCTTGACCTAATGAGTCAGAGCTTTGGCCGGATGGACTAACACTCATTCCACTAGGTAAATTATTTAATGCACTTGATGCATTGTCTAATCCTTCTTGTCCTTCTGCAACAATTGCTCTTGTTTTGTTGTCTAATATGCTGGTTGCGTCTAGACTTTCTAGGGCATTTTGCGCACCACGTATTGCATCCCGAGCTGCATCCTGACCGCTTGATATGATGGTTGCTGCTGCGTTTTGATAGGAGAAAACTGCTAACCCCATTGTGAGCACTGCTACTATTGTGAACATGGATAATGTTTTATTGTTTTGATTCAATGTATTGTAATTTTGAAAAACTATAGACTTAAGAGGTTTATATAAAACTGTAATTAAATTTTGTGTATATTTTTATCT
>JADDOW010000105.1 GCA_016782225.1 Nitrososphaeraceae archaeon | reverse complement strand
CAACAACATTGTCAACAGTTACCAGGAGCAATCACTCCAAACAGCTCAAGAGATTTCAGAACAATACCTCGAGTCTCAAAAATCAGTGATTAACTCACTCCAGTCAGCATGGAGGCCATACAACGAAAGCTTTAATGGCCTGGTCAGCAGCTTTGCATCCCCAGACTCCATAACCCAAGCATACACCAAGTTTGTCAGCAGCTTTGCAGACAACGCAGTTTCAGCAATAAGACTTACAAACAACATGATATTCTCAAACCTTGACTCCATGAAGTCAACACTGCAGCAAGCAAGAGACAACGCAAAACACCTCTCCAACATAAACGTAACCGCAGCAAGAACATTTGAGAACAATTCAAGACAAATAGCATCAGCAGTCTCAGAAGTCAACTCAAACAGCAACCAAAGCAACAGCAACCAAAGCAACAGCAACCAAAGCAACAGCAACCAAAGCGGTCAAGACAACAACAATGACTCTTCTGCCAACAAAACCACCTACTCCACAACAACAACAGCAACAACAAAAAAACAATAAAAAACTACAACAGATATTCATCTTTTTTTAAAAGATGAATAGAAAAACCAAGTTCTAATATTTATTTCCATAAGAGACAGGCATAACCTGTTATTTTATTTATCCATATTCTAACTAATCCTAATTGCATTTTGGAATTCACAAATGATTCAATTAAGGTTTGTTCCTTTTATAGTATAATAAACTACAACTTGTGAAAAAAGAGTATAGCCTGATGAGCACCAAGAACAAGTATAGGATACCTGTGCCAAAAGACTTGCTGCAGCGAATCGACAGATCCTCTCCAGCTCACATAGGTAAGCTTAGAAACGCAGTTGACTTTATTGTTCCTCTAAACACACCAGTCCTTGCCGCAGCGGATGGCACGGTCACATATGTAAAGGATGACTCCGATGTCGGTGGCCCCGATCCGTCATACTGGAACTATTCCAACTTTATCTCGATCATGCACCAAAACGGGGAGCATACCAGGTATGACCACCTTGGATGCAATAGCGCAAAAGTACGAGCAGGTCAGCAGGTTCGAGCAGGCCAGGAGATAGCCCATGTTGGCATGACGGGCTATACCTATATCTCGCATCTTCACTTTTAGGTGTTTGTGTTTACAGGGTATAACATGTGGACAGATTTTGACACCATGGAGATTAATGATTTTATTTAAACCAGCAGATGGATGTTGTTGTGTGCAATGTATGACATAAATGTGAACGGTCATCCCTAGTTCAATGCCCAGCTGTAGTGTTTTGATTACAAGTTGTTTGTTGTTGTTGCGGCGGCATTGGCCGCCGTCGCTACGCTCAATCTGCCAAGTGCCTTGACTGATGACTATAATTCACATATCATCTAAACCACACTTTCGCTTTATTAAAGTATGGCCTCACTAAAAACTATAAATTTATGATCGATATCAACACCGTCTGCCTTTAGCAGTTCCATTAGGTTAAGTGGGTTCGCATTATGGTAGACCTTTAGGTTTTTTATGACTACAAACTCATTTTTGTGTTTGCTGCAAAGGTGATTATGGTTAGATTGAAAGTAACCATATCCTTTCCATACTCTTCCTTACATTCGTTATTATCATCCACTGGTGAACCCAAGGCATTATTAGGAGATTTTGTAAATTAAAAAGTTTTTTCTTACAGAGGGATATTAACATTCAACAACCTGTTAGCTATAAATCTTAACTGACTGTGATATCGACTAAAACATTAATTTGAAGTTCTGGTTGTTGCCAGTGAAATAAAGCAGGATGGGGCAATAATAATAAATGATGTGTCTGAATAAAAAATAATCAGACTAG
>JADDOW010000013.1:16508-28967 GCA_016782225.1 Nitrososphaeraceae archaeon | reverse complement strand
CTAGCTATAGATCTATCGTTAAGTGAACAGAGCCGAACCAAAATATATATTTATTAAATACTTTGTTAATTAACTACTGCTATGAGTGAAAGTTCACCATTAAATAACAATGAATATAATATTTTAAAAGCATTAGGAATAGAATCTGAATTTTTACATGATGCCATAGAAACATACAAAAGAGATGCTCAAAATGACAATAGAGATGATTTAGTGCAATTATGGGATAAAATCAAAAGTGACAAACAAAATCATGTATCTATGTTAAAAGACGCACTAAAACAAATGTATAAACAAGCATAAGATAATAATTCTATTACATTTATTTTTTAACTTTTTCAATGTAAAATCCAATAATTAAGGATCTTAACAAAATACTTTTTTAAATATTATTTTAATGATGATATTGCAATATATGTTATTATAATACTGTGTGACGGTTTAAATTCTTTGATGTTATTCAGACTGTTATTAAGATGAATTAAATTTTCGTTGGTCTTAAAATTAATTATACAATAAATGTCTTATTTGTTATTAAATTAAATAAATATTACATAATTGCGATGGAGAAGTTCTATTAATTGTTACCAAAAAAATTGCATCCTAATGTATATGATGGCTTATTTCCTTTGGAAATGAATCACGAAACATCCAAGGCGTTATTTCAATATGTCTAAAATTAAATGCTTCTCTGCAAACATCAACAAAACTAGATGTAAAATCAAATGATATTGCAATTTGCAACCAGAATGCTCTAATGTCAAGATCTAATGGGATTAAATCCGAAGTTTTATATTCTCAACAGCATTAACAATCAAAAAGAAAACAGTAGCTCCGGTGGTGTAGAGGCTATAATAAAAAAAAGCCACATAATCCGGTTAAGCATTTCGCCCTCTCAAGGCGACGATCCCGGGTTCGAATCCCGGCCGGAGCATTCCTATATTTAGACCTTCACAAAAAGTTTCTAAAATTGTCAATAAAGTATCAAAAAGAGGACAAATAAATGAAAATAATACAAAATTAAGCAATATACCTAAAAACAAGAATTTGGAGTATCCTAAAGATGACAATCATATCTTACCAAATTCAGTAAGATATGAAAAACATCAATGGCAACCAAAGGATAACTTATGGAATGAATTTAGGGAATATTTGTTGAAAGAAAACCAGAGCGCAAGCACCATTAAAAACAAGGTTTGCTATGCCAAACGGTTCCACCATATGCTTGAGTCAAAGAACGCCCATGACTTGACAAAATTGTCCCCAGACGTTAAGGTCCACACCATGAAGGCGTTGGCGTCTTTGTCAAAGTTTTTGGGGAGGTATGACGATTGGCTTGACATCATAAAAAAACACCAACTGAAATGGTCTTCTGCTGCAAATAACTCCATGAAGGCATTCAAGTCCATTTTCGATTGTGATGGCCAGGGGAAGAGTATTGATTCGATGATGAAATGGATCAGTGGAGTTTTGGTTGTTTTGCCGCAACAGTACAAGAATGTAATACTGTTCAATACGCTAACCGGCCTCAGGCCAAATGAGGCTCAAAAGGCCATTTATCTTTTAAAAAATAATGAAAATCAGTATGTCGACAAAGAAAGGATGCTGCTAAAGCACTATCAGTTTCCTAGTCTTTTCATAAGGCAGACAAAGAATGCATACATCAGCATAGTAAATGAAGACATTATAAAAATGGCAAAGGATACCCCAAGTCAAGAGTACTTTTACAATTCATTAAGAAAGAAGATATCCATAACCAACAACCTTGAAATGAACATGTACTACTGCCGCAAGGTTTTTGCTACCTTTTTAAGAAACAGCGGTGTTGAACCTGAGATAATAGACCTGCTGCAGGGCAGGATACCAAGCTCTGTGTTTGTGAACCACTACTACAGGCCTAACATCAACGAAATCATAACAAACAAGATAAGGCCGGTGCTTGATTCTTTGTTAAGGGAATTGTCCTAGATACCACTCACATATCCAACCCCTTTTTATACAATGCCTTTTTGATTTAGGCATATGTATAGATATTCTGATAATGCTGAAACTGCAAAAGACAAAACCTATCAAAAGATAATGTAACAACATGACTGAAACAATCTTTTTTGCAGAGTCAATAGAGTATGTAAATTTTCGATACGACTATTCATGCTAGACTATCTGTATGAGGTTAGGTATTAAGGCGGACATGAGAAAGAAGAGACGACTATTACTGTTATTATGAATTTTTATAATACAGATTTTATGTTCAGTTTCCTTAATCTATAGGGTCATTAAAGTTGCATAATTATCTATAGATTGCAGTAAAGACCCTACTTCTATTTGTCACTAGAAGATCATACTAAAAAAGTTGGCGATTCCTTATTTTTATTATGATATTACTGTGTTCATGTTTAGGAATACAATGCCAAAGCCAATTCTTGGAGTCTTGTTTACCGTAATTATAATGGCAGCCTCACCAATAGCTTCAGCCTATGCGGCTGAAGCAGATTATCCTGATGTTAAAAACGCCAAAGTACAAACAAATGATGATGAGATATCAAAGGAGATACTAAAGACCCATGATCATATTCCTGAAAACGGACAAGGTGGCTCATTTGGGTATGCAGTAATAACAGATGAGGGGTTTGATTCTGCAATTGTCACAGAATCACACAAGGGTGTCTATGACAGCGAAGAGCAAGGAGATGAAAACGATCCGGTTTTCCATAACCACTATATAACCTTAAGGGAAGGAGTTGATGAATGTGGGGATAACCCAGCGGTTGGATCAATCTCATTTGACTCACCTGGTGAAGTAAGCATCCAAAACAAAGAGATGGTTTTACGTGACCTGCCTGCAGAAGCAGAGCTTCAGACCGTAATTCCAGCCTTGGATAAGGATGACGCAGAACTAGATGAACTTAATGAATTCAATCCGGGAACAAATGTTGAGAACGCGGTAGCTTTCCAACTCGAGCCAGTAGTTGAAGATGGTGAGATACAGGCTGTTTGTGTAACCGACATTCGACCTACTGAGAACTTGGAAGTAAATTAACTCCTTTTTTTATTTTTATTGTTTAAAGTTCATTCTACCTTTATCCAATATTCACATTTTCTTTCTTTCAGTAATCCTCAAGGTTGGAAACCTACGATATCATAACAAACAGGATTAGGCCGGTGCTGGATTCATTGCTAAAGGAACTGTCCTAGTGCGACAGTCTTAGAATATAAACCATTTTTATATATTTCAACTATGCTTAGGGTGTATGTATAGATATTTGGACACTTCTGAAAAATCAAAAGACAAAACCTATCAAAAGATAATGGAACAACTCCATATCTTTATGGAACACCTGCCATCAGAAGAGGACAAGAAGATTCTATCAAAGATGGTTTCTGAGTGCTACCACAAACATTGTGAATCCATAAAGTCAATGGAAAGGGATGATCCAGACTTGATTACACAGTTGATTATGGCCTTGCTGGTAGATCAAATTTCATTGATTGAGCGATTGAAAGCCAACAATCATTGAAAAATGGAGTTATCTAATTAAAACTTCACAAGTGGTGCGGACTCTGTCATTTAAATCCAAAGCTGTTTTTTTAAATCTTGCATCATCCTTGAGCAGGTGCAAATCATTGTCTTTGATATTTTCAATCATTACTGAAAAAACGGCCTTAAAGTAAAGTGATGTCAGATCAATTTGATTGATAACATAGTCAAACAAAGGGTTAGGCAACAAGACTTCTCTGGTCGATTTGGCAGGCAATAAAACCCTGTCTGCGGGATCATTGGCCGAAATGATGTCCATTCCCTTTTCTTCACCTTCTTCTTCTTTGTAGATTAATTGAGCCAGTTTTGTATCATCTTTTTTGGATATGGTAATGCGATTCTGGTGAGGCCTTTGTAGCTTGATCTCCTCTGCACCTAAAGTAAAAATTTTATTGACAAGGGAGAGTAGCGGGTTGCTGTCCACTGCTACGATACCGTCATTCAGAGAGTTTAAATCAGCATAATTGTATTGCCATTTTGGATTATCTGAACTTTGGATACCACTAAACCCCGGATAATTGTGGTATATCCCATTATCCAAAAAAAGTATGCGGCTTTTGACAATACTGCAGCAATCAGTTAGAAAATCCCCTACCTTGTCGATTGTACGTTCATCCAAGTTTTCAATGGTGCTTATTGAAATCCAAGGCGTTAGGAAAAGTTCAAAGAAGTTGCAATCTTTATGTTTTTTGAATATTTCTTTTCTGTATTCCTTGATATCTCTAGATATTTCAGTTTCATCAAAGGATCCTCTGTGTCTAATAACTTTGGCTAAATAATAATTATTGGGATTAAATAGTATTTTCGAATCGTGAAACAGGACAAAGATCCCTTCTTCCGATAGTTTATAGTATTTGGCACCTCTCTCGAGCTCTCTTGCATTAAACTTTGAGTTGTCTGCTACTCTTTCAATTAAGTTGAGGTCTGCAAGCCTTTGGACCTTCTTATGCGCATTCTTGTAGGCTATCTTGATGCGTGCTTCTTTCATAATCTTGTGTATTTGGTAGATTGACAAATGATGGTTAAATACAAACAGAGACAACAGATTTAGCATGTCCTCGCTTATTTCCGACAACTTAGGAACTATTGGAGCCATTCGCATCATATACCCATAAATTAGCATATGGGTAGGTACGAGTATATAACTTATATACATTGTGTATTATAGGTAAGTTAGGGAAATTGAAAAATCAATTTTTACTAAAGCCGTACTCAGTCGGCAAAAATAAGAAATCATTGGCAATGATAGTGCCTTCCCCTGTTGTTAAAGCTCTTGGCATCGACCCTTTAACCATATTTTTGTTATTAAGCGTTAATGGATCTAATGACCTGCAGTTAAAGATAATCAGGGAGGAAGATTTGGCAAAAAAAGAAACAAAAAGTATGATGCCTGCTGAAAAGTTTACGAGGCTCAATCAACAGGTATCAGTTTCAGGGGTCTCAAGTGGTGCATAATGATATACACTTCCCACTTAAGCCACTACTATTATACTAATAGGGTACAGAAATATAAAACATTATCATATCTCAATTTATATTGCTCAAATAAATTTGCGACTTGGACTAAAAACAACTTATACCGCTTATATATGAATAATCTTTCAAAGTCAACATTTGTCGTAAAACAGCTATCGAAGATAATGGAGGTTGTGATTACTTGATAGATTTTACACTTTCTGAGGACACAAAATCCATAGTTTCCGAATTTGGTTGCAGCCATGCGAATGTCATCGAGATAACATTCAACGATTCTTACAGCAAGAAAACAGTCCATTGCATATTTAAATCAAAAGACCTTCAAAAGTCATTCAGTGAGTTTGAAAGAAGGACACATAATAAAGTTCCCACCATAACGGACCAGCATTACGGGCTCTTGGAAGAGACAATCTACCAAAACTTGGACAAATTAATGGAAGGCCAAGGACATGACGATGCCATTAATAATGGTGGTGGCAACAGCAAGCAAAACGGACAAAAAACAAACTACCTAAGGAAGTATGAAACCAATGACAGCCTATATGAAGCGGTAGTATTAGGTGGCCAACCCAAATTTGCTTTGTATGACAAAGAGAAACTTCAACTGCTTGATGAGATAAAGGTATCAGAATACACCTTCTACCCCGCCGACAACATCAACACAAACAACCCCATACCATATTCTTTTGGTTCAGAGCAGGAATTAGAAAAATATCTGCAACTAGCCAAAGGCGAGACGCTTGATTCATTTTTTGAGCGCGTATTGGCAGAGTATGAGCGATATGTCTGTGTGGATGAGCACTCTTTGGTAACCTTTGCAGCAAATACGGTTTGCAGCTACTTCCAAGACAAGTTTGGCAACACAAACTACAACATATTGATAGGGGACAACGGCTCAGGCAAAAACTCAGCCCTTTTGGTTTACAGAATGCTTGGGTATAGGGTGTTTTATGTAACCGCTGCAAGTCCAGCCAACTACTATACATTCCTGGGTGATACGCAAGAGGGCCAAGGCACGATAGCTGAGGATGAGGCCGACAACATAGGTCACGACAAAGACAAACAAAAGATACTCAAGACAGGCTACGCCAGTGGTGGCAACGTCCCCAAAGTCGAGTTTAACAAAAACGGCAGCAGAAGCCAATCATCTTACCTTACGTATTGCCACAAATGGCTAACCATGGAAGAGCTGCCGCACGAAAAAAACATCAGAGGGATAATAGACAGGTCCTTCATACACAAGTTTCTGGTTGGGGACGTAAAATACAACATCAAAAACATTCTGAAGGATAAAAACTCCAATCAATACAAAGATCTCATACATTTAAGAAAACTGCTAATCGCATTTAAGGTCACCAAATTCAGCAATGGCTGTCAAAACATCAATCTAAACATCAAGCACAGAAACAGGGAACTTACAGAGCATTTGCTGACACTGTTTAGGCATGGAAAAAACTTTGATAGGATTAGGTTGGCCTTGTCAAAACTGGTAAACGAAAAGTCCACCCAAAAGAGCAACTCAATCGAGGCAAAAATAGTTGAGGTGCTGTTTTCTTTGATGGAAGGTGAGGATAACTATAGGGGTCAGGCCAAGGAAATCTATGAGTTTTCCAATTCCGAAATATTTGCTAAACTAACTGAAGCATTGGATGGGACAGAGGACTTGTCAGACAGCAATGGCTCCTCCATCTATTTGTCAGATGGAACCAAACTAACCAAAGCTAGGGTTACCTCGTTGCTGAAGTCAAAGTTTAGGGCAATACCATTCCGAACCAATGAGAAAAGGGGTTACAGGTTCAGCAAACCGGACATTGAAAAGATATCAAAACAATATGAAGTCATTGAAGAGATAAGAATAGAGGATGATGCACAAACAGCAGCAGAAGAATTGGTTTCAGACCCTGAAACCACAAAAAATGGCGACAGCAGTAATCAGGTGACAGACGTGACGGATTTGACGGACTTTAAGGGTGTGTGTGTCAATATTTCTGAAGACAAAGATGTTAATAGAGCAGCATATCCGCCAATAAATGCAATCGGAAATACCGATGGCAAAGGACCAGGCAACAGCTATGATTATAATAATAATGATGATGGAGTATCAAGCAATAAGGTAGATGATTTTCATACAGATCAAACCGGCACCCTAAAGACTAATCACAATTGTGATCTTATTGACAAATCAAAAAACAATAACACAAATAATGATTTTGAACCAAACCCAAATGTATCTGTAAATAGAGATAGAGATATCGCACACATGTTTGAACAACATCCAATTGATACAGCATCTAAAGAAAATATGGACAACAAAGCTAAAACTGAAACAGCAGCAGGAGACAACAACAATAACGCATACACACCTTCTGAAAGAGTCACAAGTGTCACCTCTGTCACTGGTTTACCAAACTACCATTGTTTGGACAAAGAAGAAGAAGAAGAAGAATATATCATAACCTTAACAAAGAAAAAGATGCTTGAGGGCTAACAATCTGACACAACAACAGAAGTAGAAGATGGTTTATGAGAATAGAGGATATAGAGTTTATTTTATCTCATTTTGAGGAACCGCTGTTTCCCCGGAAAATGATGACTTCCATATCCAATGGCCAGTTTTCGGTTACATCAAAAGAAGAGATTCTGCAGAGATGCAGGGAATCAAACTATATCGATTGCAGAATAAACGCGTATCCAGAATACACAGAATACAAAGGAATAGTGAGGCAGCCACCAAATTTTGTTTTCATTGATTTAGACAAGTCGAGATTTTCAAAATACAAAGACCCAAAGAAGATGCTTGATTTTGCGTTGAAAAACACATTGAAAAAACTGTTGACTATTAGCCAAGAGATTAAACCACATGCCAAACACAATCAAAGCCCCGTAAGACATGCCAATCCCACAGTCCTATGGTCTGGCAACGGATACCACGTCTATGTTCCAATACAGGCAACAGTTTTAGAGCATTACGACCAATTCTCCAAAGACAGGTTCCCAAGTTTGTTCTCACCAACAGGTAAATATCTCAGTTTGTCCGTATCGGAGGTTTTCCTAAAATTTGCCAAAGACCACTTTACAGACGCAAAGGCTGACTCTCTATACCATCCAAGATACAGATCCTGCTTAGTCCGGTTTCCAAATACACTTAACTCAAAATGTCTTGGCCAGGGGCTAAGTAATGAAGCCTCCAAAGTAAAAATAATTCAAAAATGGGACGGACATAGGTTGCCCATACAGTTATTAACCAAAGAATTTAGGAGATGGATTACCCAGGAAGAGATAAACGAAAAGAAAAGAGCCGAAAAAAAGCCATATTTAAGCAAGTCAAAATATGCCGCAACACATCCTAATAATCATATATACTGGATTGAGAACCTGCTTCAAACACCAGTTGAGGACCATAGGAAATTTTGCTTATGGCGGATTGTGATACCCTATCTTGTAAATATAAGGAGACTTCCAAGTGAAGAAGCCGCCAAAATAGCAAGCGAATGGCTACAGAAATGCGACACTTTAAGGAAGCTGGATTTCAACCCTCACATATACACACAAAATGATTTGAAAAGGGTCAAAGAATATCTGCCATCCTCAAAAGAAACACTGAAACAAAACCAAACTGGATTATACGATATATTTATAGCAAAAAATATTTTATAAAAAAAGTAATTTATGACCCGTTCTTGCTGATATATCCCCGCCGAGCAGGCGGGGATATAGATAGAGGGTGATAACAAGTGGAAGACGCTGATAGAGAATGCGAGTGGAGAATAGTTATTATTTTTAAATACAGAGTAATGTATATTATTATTAGTTATGTCCGTAGTTTTGGATGACGAGAATTACTTAAAAGGAATATTAAAGGATAATGAATGGCTTCATAGTAATTATAGAAAATTAATTGAAAAATATAATAATCAATATATTGCCATAAAGGGTCAGGACATTAAAGCAAATGCCAATACCTTAGATGAATTTAAAGCAATCTTAAAACAAAACAATCTAGATTTCGATATGATATTAGTTGAACATATAACTAATGATAAAGAATGTAGATAAAGTTTGCTTATTCCAGCTACAAAGGATATTGATAATGGTAGGTATTATGTCCCAGTTTTTATATCCACATCTTATAATAGCCTTTTCTTTTTAGATAAGTTTATTATCGATACAGGTGCGACAACAACATCGTTAAGTTGGAAAAATGCACAAGATCACAGAATAGATATACGAAAATTAACTAAGGCATCAAGAGTTTCATCTGGAATAGGTGGTAGAGTTGATAATTATGTTTTACCAGACAGTACAATAATTTTTATAACAAGTGAAGGGAGAAGATATGATTATAAGATATCCACTCTTTATGTGAGAGATTATGAGACTGTGGAAGGATATCCATGTTCTGCAGGGTCTAATCTACTAGGAATAGATATAATAGATCAATTTGATTTTGTAGTCCAAGATAAAAAGGCATTTCTAATTAAATAACTTACCAACCGACTTTTTACAACTGTTTAGTTTTAGAAAACCAATCGCAGACTTGACAGAGCCAGATAAAGCATGCTTTAAAAATAAACAAATGTCAAGCCGGCGCCGCTTTCAGCGGCGCCAATACCCATAAGCAACGTGGAAAACATACAGACGATATACCCTTATACGGAGTTGAATAATCTCCACTCCTAACGAACCTATATCACAGCTTTTGAATCTTTGAGAAGGTACGCTAAAATAGGCAAAGATTCACTATCATTGTAATAGTTATTGTTCTATCCATTCCTGTTTTATTTTGATTAATGTGCTATATGCATATTAGATGTATGTTTGCGACTGCCACTATTGCAGAGTTGGTTGCCGCTAATTTGATAATGGATCTTTTAAAGCGGATGGTGATAGTTGCGGCCAAGTTTATGCACCCCGATGCAATAGTGGACGAATGATTAGCTCAACGTATATCTATGGATTAGACGAAGGAGGCCAACACAAACACAATCATACACCCGCCTTGCATCTAATCGCTACTGTTATGCCTTTGTTGCAACCGTGACCAGGTAGTCAAGCCTCAACACATTGTCGTGGATAAAGGGCACTATCGCCTGCAGTATATCCTTTTTGAGGTCCTCAACCTTTTGTGGGTCCTTGAGTTTTTGGATTGCCTATATCAATGTGCCGCCCTTGGTGCTGGCTGTTTGCCAATAGTGGTTTGGGCTCAACACCGGTTTTTTTACTGCTCCGCGCTCAAAGTGGATGCCTGTAACCTCTCCACCAAGGCGTTTTTTCACAACATCCGGGCTTCCCCACTGCATTGGAGAAGGAGGAGGGTATGGATTATTGCTTGATGAAGAGAAGTTTGGGATATGCTTTGCCATCGCATCAAACATCCTTCCGTTTGCATGCTCAGGTGGCCATGTCGCAAACGCTATGCGGCCCCCTGGTTTTGTAACCCGCAGCATTTCCCGTGTGGCCACATCAGGCTGTGGCGCAAACATATGGCCAAAGCTAGACAACACCACGTCAAATGAGTTGTCCTCAAAGGGAAGATCCTCCACGTCACCCTCCATCCATTTGATGTCTTCTGCCTCAGCCAAAGCCGCCTCAGCCTTTGCCTGGGTTAGCATCTGGGGAGTGAAATCAATGCCAGTTACCTTGGCGCCATTTCTTCTTGCAGCGGTTATGGCTGTGTTCCCGGTGCCGCATGCTACGTCCAGAACATTATCATTGGTAGAGATGTTGCTTAGGCTCACCAAATGGGCAGAAACAGGAAGAAAGAAAAGAGCAATCTCAATGTAAGACCCCAAACTCCAGGCACTCTTTGATATCTGCGGATCATCATCACCATTCATATCTTAAATCAAACCTTGACCTTTCTTTTATTATTTGAAAAGATAATAAAGCCAAACCCTATTGACAAAGAAGGCAGGCAATTAAATGGCACTAGAGCATCAAATCAATTCAGCTATTTCAGGATTACCTAAATCATCTCCAATGGGCCATCATGATCGGGCATCGGAAAAGCCTTGTTGATGGATGAAACCTCATCTTCTGCCAAATCCCAACCCACACTCCCGCTATTTTCCCTAGCGTGATCCGGATTAGATGTCTTTGGGATCGTAAATATGCTAGGATGGCGACTTGTCAGAAAGTTAATGGCAACCTGCCTTGGCGTTTTTCCGTGGCACTTTGCAATCTCCTCTAGCAGTTGTAGTCTTCCGCCTTTACTTTGTGAAGAAGAGGAGAAAAACAAACTGCCATCATGACCAAACGGTGAGTAACCAACCACAGCTATTTCCCGCTCAGCGCAGTATGGGAGTATGCTTTTTTCTATGCCGCGATAGCCCAAGTGGTGCAAAACCTGGTTGCATGCGATTCGCTCATTTCGGAGAGCCTTTTCAGCCTCCTTCAGTTCCACCACTCCAAAGTTGCTGACTCCAATGTACCTCACCATGCCCTCTGCCACGAGCTTTTCCATTGCCTTCATGGTTTCGCTAATGGGGTGGGAACCGCTTGGCCAGTGAAGCAGGTACAGGTCAAGCCAATCGGTGTTTAGGCGCTTTAGGCTTTGCTTGCAGGATTTTATTGTGTGCTCATAAGAGGCGTTTGAGGGGAGCACCTTGCTAGCCAAAAATACCTCTTCTCGCCTGCCTGAAATAGCCTCTCCAACCAACTCTTCTGCTCTCCCGTTTCCATACATCTCTGCTGTGTCGATGTGAGTCATTCCAAGATCAAGGCCCAATTGGAGGGTTTTGATTGCGATTTTGTGATTGTTGTTATTATGGTGATGGTTTCCGCCGCCATTACCCTCAATCAACCATGTGCCTTGACCGATGATGGGAACTTTCACTATTCCAAACAAACATGGATTATAAACAAAGTTAGCAACATTAACCAGCTACGCAGTGTTAAGCATTTGAAGAATTAAAGACAATCATTACAAAATTCTGTTATTCGCAATCATGAAAACCTTACCGTAAGGACACAGATAGATGATTTAGCATAAATTACGTCAACTTTACATATTTCACTAAAATCTATCATTTAATAAAAAATTTTCAAATGCTAATTAAATATCGTTAATATATACCATAATAATCATAAGGAATAATATTATGTTCATTAAAGGCAGGATGAATACCATTTTGATTATGGTCATGATATCCTCTATTGCAGTTATTCTCTCATCAGGTTCCTTGTTCTCAAGTCTTTTGTCTTCAAGCACAAATGCATCCTTACTTGGTAATAACTCCAATAGACACATAGCGTTTGCACAGGAAGGCGGTGATGACGGCGGAGGCGGTGATGACGGCGGAGGCGGTGATGACGGCGGAGGCGGTGATGAAGAGAGTGACTCAGGGGGCAGTGACGATAGTGAGGATTCAGGCAACCCTGTGGCAGGCGGGGATGGTGAGGATTCAGGCAACCCTGTGGCAGGCGGGGATGGTGAGGATTCAGGC
>JADDOW010000013.1:0-16400 GCA_016782225.1 Nitrososphaeraceae archaeon | reverse complement strand
AGGATTCAGGCAACCCTGTGGCAGGCGGGGATGGTGAGGATTCAGGCAACCCTGTGGCAGATTCCAGTGAAGGTATAGGCGGAGACTTGGGAATAGATTCTATCCCATCAGACGAAACACCTACAGAACCAACACCAACTGAAGCACCAGAACCAACTGAAGCACCAGAACCAACACCAATTCCTACGCCATTTATTACAACACCAACACCAACTGAAGCACCAGAACCAACACCAATTCCTACGCCATTTATTACAACACCAACACCAACTGAAGCACCAGAACCAACACCAATTCCTACGCCATTTATTACAACTCCAACACCACCTACTCCAACTCCAACACCACCTACTCCAACTCCAACACCCCAATGCACCCCTACATTTCCAGGCGGTAAGTGCATAACATCACTGACCCCGACACCAACTGTTACCCCGACACCGACGCCCACATGCACTCCTATAAATCTGGGTGGTGATTGCATAGCGTCGCTTACGCCAACACCGACACCAAGTCTTACGCCAACACTTACACCCACATGCTCTCCTAACTATTCAGATGCATGCATACCATCACCACCACCAGATTTGGATTGCGATCCTTCGATGCCTAAAAATATTAAAGTTAATGGAGCTGACCCTCATGATTTAGACAGGGATAATGATGGAATAGGCTGTGAAGACGATGAGACCGGTGGCAGTGGCAGTGGCAGTGGCAGTGGCAGTGGCAGTGGTGGCGGCACCAGCCGAAATACAATAACACAAACTGGTACAATAGTAATCCAAGATTTAACTGGAAGTATAACCACAACACCATCTTGCGATCCAATAGGACGAACTGTGTCTTTGGGTCCTTCCACAATGGCAGAGGAGGGAATGAGAGTAATTGCAACACTTTCTCCTTGCCATTTGCTTGCTGGAACCATTTTACTTAACCTGCCAACCAACGGAATCCAGATTGTGGCGGCAAATGTTGTGTCAGGGCAGCCTGTGAAAGCAATATCTGTCAACAAGCAATTGGTTGCAAATCTGGGAAATGGCCAAGCTCTCTATTCTGTGAATCTTAGCGAGAGAATGTCTGGCATCACACCAAACAAAGGGACTCCATCTACGCTAAATGACAACATCAATACGCTATTATTGTGGAATGACGCCGGAAGAAGCGTTAAACTAGTTGCCGACAACAACCTGGCATTAAACATTGTCAGCCACAGATAACAACAAACTTTTTTTCTTTTCCTCTATCTCCTTTTCCAGTTTTAATTTTTTGTAGTGCAGCTCCCAGATGTGATCATTGTAAAGGTCAGCCCTTTTCTGCAAGTCCAAAAGGCGATTGGGGCATCTCAGTAATTCAACGATCTGCTGTTTACCAAGACCCTCTTTTTTTATGCGCCTGTACAGATCCAGAAATAGCGTAAGGTCATCCTTTAACTCATTATATACACATACCAACTTTCGCATATTTGCAAGTTTGAGGTAGTCCTCATAATAGCAGATAACGGTCGGACTTTCAATGTCAAGTTCAATAGCGACCTCGGTTAGAGGTCGCCCATCTTGGAACATTTTAAAGGCTTTAGCATAATCAGATTTATCTTTAATTCTTTGTTCTTTCTCATTCTCATCGTCGCCAGTAACCCTGTTTAGAATCTGTCCAATTGTTCTTAAAGATATGTGAGCCTCTTTAGCAATCTCTCTTGTGGTCTTGCCCTCATTAGCTAGCTTAATCACAAGTTTCTCTTTTTCTCTTTTATTCAGGAGCATTACATTCTATAATATGGCAATTCATTTAAAACAAAAAACAATGATTCTGTTGATTCCCTGATGTTTTGTGTTGTTTAACGACGTTGTTTATAGAACTTGTAAATCCATGATGCAATGGCTATCAATCTGCCATCAATATGCAAATGAGTAAAGTCATGGGTTTCACTATAAGATCTGCAATCTATAATCAATTGAATAGTGGATGATACATTTACAATAATGTTAGTTAATGGGCTTATAGAAGTTTAGGAGTTCTGTAACTATAGAAAAAAATCTTTAAGGTGTAATTGATTATTTGGTATTCTCAATCACTTCCTGCATATAATCCACATCCCAATCCTCCTACCATTATTCCAAGCGGACCTGCTGGGGCAGCTAATGGTGCTGCTGTAGTTGCACATTCTACTAATTGACCTATATCTTCAATAACAGTATTTCCACTTTGAGAAGATGAAGAGTACTGTTGTGGTGATTGTTGACTACCATATTCATCTCCACTGTCATAATATTCTTCATCTCCATTACCTGAACTACTACATTCAGCGAAACCATCGTTATATCCATCCATGAATTTTGCTGTATGATATGAGGGCCCTTTTTCATCTTGATTTATATAATAATCACTAGGATCATCAATCCCTGCATCATCACATCCGTGATCATATCCAGAATCATATGGATCGGCATAAGATGATTGAATATTAGGAATAGACAAAGAAATTAATGTTGCTATTAGAAAGGACAGAAATGCTATGTTTCTGTTGATTTTTATCATAAGTATTTTGTATATATTGTACAATTTGAAGGTAGTTATCATTTATAGTTCATAATTGCAATAATAATAATGTAATTATTATATTAAATTATAAATTTCTTATAAATTCTATGGTTAGCCAATTGTAATTGTTATCTTAATTTTTAATCCATTATTACCATTTGATCCATTTAAGGTACATTGTGCAGAATTTTTTTAATTAAATTATTCTATTATGAAATTATGTTGTTTTCCTTTATTTAATGTAGTTTACCTTTAAATAATTTACTATAAATAATCTTGTACTATTGCGTTTTAATAAAACTGGTTCTAACTGGGATGATAAAGGACATAAGGAAAATGATAAAGAGAATGCTAAATCTGCCTCATCTTTTATTAAACCCGCAATATCAGACAATAACCGATTAATTGTAGTTGGTACTATCAAAGTAGACGAACACTCTAGATTAACTTTTTCCAAGAGAATAAAGGATGTTTTTCCGATCCTTCCGAATGATACAATTGTTGTTTATAAAGACGTTTTAAATGAAAATTTGATATTTAAGGTACAGCGCTATACTGAAGTATCAGACACATGGATTATTACAAGAGAAAGAATCAATACTGTTTTATCTAACACCCAACCTGCGTCTAATAATGCATCAAATCAAATTAATGTGGAAAATAAAAAAACCAAAGATAAAGAACAGTTATTAAAATCTACTTTTAATATAATGATTATTGATGACGAGCCAGATATTGTAACTACTTTTAAGACAGTTCTTCAAGAGGATGGCAAGAACATGGGGATAAACTACAACATTGAAACATTTACATCATCTACACAAGCCATTAAGCAATTCATAGACATTAATAACAATAATAAACATTCACTATATTATGATCTGATACTGATTGATATAAAAATGCCCGATATTAACGGAGTCCAACTATATCAGATATTAAAGATAATTAACTCAGATGTTAAAGTTTTGTTTATATCAGCGTTGGATGCAACTGGTGATTTAGCAGGTATATTGCCAGGGATAAAACCAGAGGATATAATAAGAAAGCCTGTTGAAAGCGGATACTTACTTGCAAAGACAAAAGAAAAGCTAAATTCTTAAGCTTTCTTCATTCGGTTAAAATCAATGCTTACAGTCATCCATAGATAGTTTTAGCATTAAAATGTCCTAATTCTTTGATATTTGCTTCCATATTCTAATGCAGGTGCAGTGTTAACGTGAATGTTAATGGTAGAACATACAGAACATCCTAGAACATTGAGATGTTCTATTAAAAAGCCCAGTTTGGGCTTGTATGCGTCTAATAAGGCTAGTTTAACCTTATTATTGCAATAGAACATTTAGATCATGATATACAATATATGTATATTTAAAATAACTGACATACAACCATATGAGTCATCCCATTGAATTTTATTTTGTTGGGGGTATGCATATAGGGATGTTCCAAATATTCCAATGTTCCATAGATAGTATGTAGTTGTTACCGCTATTCTTTTTTGCTTAATACATTCTACAAACAAGTCCGCCAACAAAGGGCTTTTTGATTAAGATAAAAGAATAAACAGCGTTAATTGCTTGGGACTTTCGGCGGCCACAGGGCCGGCGAATGAGAATCACCATGATCCCATGTGTTCTTTTACTGGCCGGGAAAATAACACTGCTGACTAGGACTTTGAATCCAAGATTGCAAAAATAAAAAATCCTTGACAAGATAAAAGAGTGGAAACCTAGACCCTGTTTAGAATGTAATGGCGCCTCCGAATTTGCGCAAGGCCAGAGAATGCACGATTTGTTGATATATGCTGATAGCATTCATTATCTTTTATATTACAAACTTATACCCATTAATCAAAATAAACATTTTATACTTTTTTGTCACCATCTTAACACATATGTCACTTCTCTCCAAGTCGGAGATTCTGTACCTTCAAGGTCAGAAGAATGCCTCAAAGTCCTATGAGTACAAGTTAAGGTCCATTATCAATAAGAAGGTTGCCAACCTTTTGGATAAAGAGATTCCCTTGCTGTCATCATTATTCTCAAACTTAAACCTTACCGATTTCGGTAAGGATACGAGCCCTCTCAAGGCGACGATCCCGGGTTCGAATCCCGGCCGGAGCATTCCTATATTTAGACCTTCACAAAAAGATTCTAAAATTGCAATGAAATAGAAAAGGGGGAATAAACACTTGAAAATATTACGAAAATACTCAATTACAAGAAACCATGGATATAGAGCATTATAAAGGCTAGAATCACACTTACCAAATTCAGTAAGACAAGCAAATCGACAACAACAAGAATATCCTGCATATGGAATATGGATTCCCTATTCAGATTCTTAGTTTCTCTCATCTGCACAATGTTGGATATGTCATTTCTGTTGTCTGACCCATGCCATGTCAGCACCTTGTACAGATATTCTAGCAGTTGACTATTGTCATCACCAACCTCCCTATTCATAGATAATGTAGATTGAAACATTACAATGGAGAAAAAGGGCATTGGATAACACATCAGTGAATTTAGTCACAGTTGTATGTCATACCGGGTTTTGCTTATATTGATTTCATACTTTGTAGTTCTTTTAGTATTAGTGGGAAAATATCAAACTTATCCAAGTGCCAAAGTAATTTGATTTATATATTATTTGTTAATAAAACACAAATAATGCAAACAGATGGGGTGAGAATTTTTGGCTCGGAAACTCCTCCTCAACTGTCTATTGTTATTCCGACTTATAACGAAGCTGAAAATATTGTACCATTATTAGAATCAATAAAGTCAAAGATTCGCAGTATTATTCATGCCGAAATCATTGTTGTAGATGATAACTCTCCTGATGGAACAGGGGTTATAGTGGACAATTACATAAAAAACAACGGATTGGCCCAAAATGAAGGCAATATAAACATCAAGGTAATACACAGAAAACAAAAGACAGGCCTCATACAAGCCATTTTGGATGGCGTTAGTTTTGCTAAGGGTAAGCAAGTGCTGATAATGGATGCGGATTTCTCACATCCTCCAGAAATCATACCAAAGATAATTGAAATTTCGCAAAAAAATGATGTTTCTATTATTATAGCTTCTAGATATACTAATGGTGGCTCCATACAAGGATGGTCATTGAAAAGGCGAATATTGAGTTTGGCGGCAAATCATATTGCCAGACGTAGCCTTAATGTATTCAATGTGAAGGATCCAATGTCTGGTTTTTTTGCCTTTCCAAAAGAGTTAATTCAAAATACAAATTTTGATACCAAAGGCTATAAGATTCTATTGGAATTACTTGTCAAAGAAAGAAACGCAAAAATAATTGAAATTCCGTATGCATTTACTGATAGAAAGTCAGGTAAAAGCAAAATGAACCTTGGGATAATCCTTGATTATGTACAATCTGTTTGGCAACTGTATAGATATGGCAAAAATGCAAATCCAAATTCTTTTAATAAGTCTGCCCGCTTCTTTTCTAAGGCAGCCAGATTCTTTACAGTAGGTGCTAGCGGGTTATTGGTAAATTATTTTGTATCAATTCTCTTGTCTTCTGGTCTATTCACAAAGATGTGGTATATGGAATCAACATTAGTAGGAATAGTTGCTTCAATTACCTCTAATTTCATTTTAAACAAAATCTGGACTTTTGACGATAGAAACTTTTCTCCTTCTCATTTGATAAAACAATATCTGTCTTTCCTTTGCATTTGTTCCCTTGGGGCCATCATGCAGTTGGGCCTAGTCTATGGCTTGGTAGAAACCGGCAATTCATATGAATTATCGTTATTATTCGCAGTGATTGTATCTTCTATTAGCAATTTTATTCTAAATAAAATATTAACATTCAAAGAAAAGATTTATGACTAAGATATTCTTTCATGATCTGGTTTTCAGTTTTTATCAAAAGGGCGCGTAAGCGTAAGCATTTTTGTCAGTTAATAGGCCAGATAATGCCTTTATAATATATTTATAAATGCATGAGAATCATTGAGGTTATGGGTTGATGCTACCAAAGTCCATATTCTGAAATCTAGCCTAATCAATGGACATGGCATCGATCCTCTGTTTCAATTTTAATTGAATTACTTGTCTGTCTTCTGTAAGTAAATAAATATTGGGTCCATCCTTGGTAACTGCAATAACCTTAAACGAACCTATGCTTTTATCAACCAATAAATCATTAATTCTAGAGCTAGTCAATAATTCAAAAAATGTTAGATTTTTCCCGGATTCCAGATCTTTAATTCCAAGTGACAAGTCTTCATTATAAAATTCATAATAGTAATCTGGACTTTCAAAGAAATAATTTATCTGAGGCAACAAACAATTTTATTCTTTTTAATTATTAAAAATATTGATAAAATCCATAATAAATTTCATAGTAATGCTTGTACTGTGTTTGCTATCTGAAAATAGTGAAGCATAGGCATAGTTATTGATATCTATAATGATGAGGTAAAATAAAACAAAAACAATACTACGCCGTCTTTATAGATTTTTATGTTTTATCAAAATCCCCATAAGAGTTCAATCTTGAGTGAAAAGTTTTACTATATTTTAAATCATGGCAAAAATAAAACATCAATCGATCCCATAAAAAAAGGTGGTGGACCAATCTAAACATATTATGCCCAAATTACACTAAAATGCATATTTTCTATCCTGTTATGGTTTGAGCATTATAAATCAACCTTTATTGCCGCCATACTTAACAATGACAAATTTGGCCTATTATATTGCATATGTTATTTAAACCAAAGCGCCATGGTGAATAAAAATGCCAAATAAGTCTGATTTGTTTCAATAATGGCGAATATTGGATTTGGTGAAATAATCATCCAGTCTCATTTCCTATAATATATTTTCTTCATCATAGGAAACATCACCAATCTATCGACTGATAAGACTAAAAACACGACAATCTATTGTTCACATATCTTTTTATTTGAATTTAAGGCCAAGTGACCTTTTATGTTGTTTAGGGAAACAATTGAGGATATTGCCACTAACATACACTTTTCTTTATGTTTTGTGTAATCAATAGGATTTTTTTTATCAAAAACAAGGGTTTAGAAATATTTGATATATTTCAATAACTTTGAAAAAACAATAAATACCAAAAGTATAATTACATCGCCCGAAAAAAATTAAACTATCATTGGCATTTATATGAATTACATCCTCATGCATAGTTGCGTAACAATGGATCTGAATTTAATTGAAAAAGTGCAAACCAGGGTATCCAATAGTTTAAAAAACAATGGGCTTTTAATTGACTTAAGCATCGAGCACTGCAAAAAGTATTTGCAGAGAAAAATAAATACGAAAACCCAGGTTGTAGTAATGTATGTGGATATTAACGGTTCAACAAAAATGTCTCGGGATTTACAATCATCTGAATTATCATTAATTATACAAATCTTTTCTCAGGAAATTAGTTTATCGATAACAAGCTATGGTGGATACATTTTAAAATTTGTAGGCGATGCTGTAATCGCTCTTTTTCCTTCAGAACACAATCCTAGAAAAGCCATTAAAAACTCTTTTGCCTGTGCAAATAATATTTTGGATATCATAAAGAATGGAATAAACCCCATCTTCATTAGGCACGCTTTGCCTCCGATAACCGTAAAGATTGGCATAGAACATGGAGAGGCAACAATTCTGGTCTATGGAAAAAACGTCGAATTTGCCCATATCGATATAATCGGGTTTAGCATCAGCATAGCCTCTAAAATTACATCATTAGCTTCACAAAACGAGATTATTGTAGGAGAAAACGCATATCATCATCTGGAAGATGACGACAAGAAACTATTTATGGAACTGACCTCTGAAAAGGAATCAAAGTGGGATAATATAATGAGGTATAATAATGATATGGAATATAGGGTTTTTAAGTATTTGAAAAAATAGACTTGCATATGATCAGTATTATTTTACAAATATTTTTATTGCCTGTGGCGGGCAAACATTTTCACAGGCCAGACAGAATATGCAGTCTTTTTCTCTTACCATAAAAGGTTTTTTTTCAGATGCCGGATGGCCTGGAGTATCCAACCATTCATAAACATTTACAGGGCAGGCGTCAATACATGCCCCGTCGGATATGCAAATATCAAAATCAACACAAACATTAGTGCCCCATATCCCCAATTGCCCCGGGGCATCGTATGGGCCCCATACCTGTATTCCCTGGAACTTTCCAACGGGTTGCCTTTTTGACTTAAATCCCATATCAATCGGTCCGTCTGCCGCTGAATGGTTTGTACCTGTGCCTGTCAAGGAAAGTGTGGTGCTGCCCTGTCCGCCTCTTGCCGCCGCCGACGCAGCCGGTGCAGCTACTCCTTGCGAAACGGAGGCTCCAGCTGTTGATCCGAGCCCTGCTGCAACTTCTGGCCCGGCATTTGAGGACGATTGGGTTGACAGAACGGGGGTTGCAATTTTAGCCGATGCAAGTCTCTTTAATTTTTCGGCCTCAGCATTAGCCAGTATTTTTTGTCTTTTTACTGGACATAATTGTGAATGGATTTCCTTCATACTTTGAAGCGTAATGGGGTTTGAATGGGATAATGCAGATCCACAATTTTCACAAATATATTCGGTAATTGCTGATGACAATATATAACATCATTTGCAAGTTGGATATTTATAATTTTATTGAACCTGGTTTTATCTTGAATCTTTATATTATGAGTTGATTTTTTAAAAATTACTTATTTGAAACGTTATAGACAAGTAGCCTTGGGTGGAACTTTTGATATTCTTCACCGTGGACACTTAGAACTTTTGAGAAAATCCTTTGAAATTGGCTTGTTTGTGATTATTGGGGTAACTAGTGATGAGTTTGTCAGAGAAAAACTAAACAAACAAATAATAAATCCATATCTCGTTAGGGTTCAAAATTTAAGGAACGTTCTTCAAAAGAAGATAAAAGTTAGTAATTATGAAATCACTAAACTAAATGATAGTTTTGGGCCATTGATGATTTCTGGCGATATTGACTGTTTGGTAGTAAGTAGTGAAACTGAGGAAAAAGGCAAAACAATCAATCGTATTAGAGTAGAGTTGGGTTTGCCTGCTATTGATGTAGTATTAGTTAAATTGGTATTAGCTGAGGATGGTATTCCTATATCTTCCAGTAGGATAAGATCCAACGAAATAGATGAAAACGGTTTTAAAACTAATAAATAATATATATATTATCAAACTTTTTTGATGTTGCCTGATAAATTTTTTCCTAATGAAGAAAAAGGGTAAATGATTGAGAGTAACAAAATTGATGATTTGATAGCAACATATTGCGATAACCTCTGTGGTCTAAATGAGGGTTTTGACCCTGAAGTTTTAGGTTATTGGTATAAAAGAATAGAAGATAAGTCAAAGAACTTGTGTGATAAAGAACTTGGTGGAAAGATCAAGTTTTCACAAAATAGGTTATTATGGATGAAATTTGATATCCGCATTTCAAAAAGAGCTGTGCCATTAGTTTTGCAATCCATTAGGGATTTTATTCCCCTGATGCCTTTTTCCACCTCATTGTATTTTGAAAAAGTGTATCAAATAATAATGGATGAATACAATATGGAATTAATTTAGAATGCGGACCAATCTAAATTGAATGATGCCGCATTACCTGTATTATGTACCGAGATTATTTTACTTTTAGTTGATGATAACTTCTTAAACATATTTTCAAATTTTAGTGCATTGTTTGTGTCTTTAAATGAAATGCTATGATGAGAGCCATCTTTTAAATTAACAATAACCTCATTTCCTATTGTTTTGGCTATTCCGAGCACAAACAATGAATTATCCTTTTGTAATGTGAACATGCTGGTTAGTTTGTCAGCCTCATAGTCATCCTCACAAATGAATATCATCATCATTAAGATATTCTCTTTTTGAACTTATATTTTGGGTTATGTTTACCTAAATTATGATAGTTTTAGTTATCTATGTCTTTTCTGTCAATCATGAATTCCTTTACCGTGCTTTTTGCCTTTTCTCTTTTTGATTGAATATTGCTTATGAACGGTTTGACATCTTTAATCAAATCCCCTTTACATTCACCACACAACAGGTTTCCTCTAACACAATTGATATATCTCTCACTAGATTTCTCTTCCGAATCAAAAAGGTATTTTAAATACCAATAAACAGGACACCTATCCGCGTTTCCTCCTAATTTTCTTTGTAGTGCAACTGTAGGTTGACCTCCGGTAAAGGTGTTTTTTACTTTTTTTTCAATTTCTTCGGGCTCGTCTATAGTAAACAGGGCGGTATCTGGCTTTGATGATGACATTTTGCCATTACTTGTCAAGCCCGGAATGAATTTACTGTGAATTTGAGCCGGTTTATAATAACCCATCTTTTCAGCAATATCCCTTGTTATTCTCCAATAAGGATCTTGATCAATTGCCGCTGGGATTAGCACCGGCGTTAATTTTTTTTCTATTAACGAGGGTAGGAAACATGGTGCACTTTGGAGAGGCGGGAATCCTATCATACCTATGTTGGTGGAGTTAGAAAAACCAAACACTGCTTTTGCTGTTGAAAAGGTAATTTTTTTTGCAATCTCGATAGATAACGGGTATAGGTAATTGATATGTTTTGTGTTTATTATTATTTTTGTTCTATTGGGATCGAATCCTATTGCGATAATGTCCAAAATATTTTCAAAAGTAAATTTATTTATTGTTTGCAAATCCCTGTTATCGTTAAAGAGAAATTTTTCATCATCAGTTATTTGAAATATTAGTTTGACATCAAATTTGTCCTGTAAATACTTTGTGAATAGCCATGGCATCAAATGCCCTAGATGTATGAGACCTGATGGGCCCCTACCTGTATAAAGATAAAACTTGTTTCCTTTTTGATACTCGTTTAGAATCCAATCTAAATCCCTGTGAGAGAAAAAATATCTATTTTTTAAAAAGGGGTGGACTTCACCTGCGATGTTTTTAACTTTTTCGATTAATTCGTTTGTAATGGCGGATGTTCCAAATTTTTCAATTAATTTGTTATAATCAACGTTGCCCTCTACTTCCCATGGTGTTACAGTAAATTTGTTATTGCTATTATCTGTATTATTTTGGTCTATTAGACGTGTATTGTAGTTTTGATCGCCATTATCAAATGAAATGTATTTTTCATTTTCATTTGACATCTGGTATGTATATAGTGTATCCAAAGTTTAAACGTTTAAAAATAATTGCATAATTTTTCTAATTGGATTGAGTATTAATGCTAATGATGAAGAAAGGGACAAGTTATCCACTACTACCGATTTGGTTAAAGAATCAATTGCTTCTATGCACCCTATTGAAAAAAAAATTCTTTCAGTATTGTATCATGACAAAGAAAAGTGGACTACAGACAATGAGTTAATCAAAGAAAGCAAATTGACTATTGACCAAATAAGAAGAGGTATAGAATGGTTGAAATATAAAAATTTTTTAGTGGTTGAGGACAGTACTGAATTCGAGATATCTCTAAAAGAGTCGCTAAAAAAAAATGATAATTTTTATCTTCCAGAAAGAAAATTGGTAAACTGCGTGAGAGAAGGCAAAAGCGGTATAGTTGATATTATTAAAAGCGAAGCCTTCAATAACAATAGTAAAGAAGTTTATTCAGCCATAAAATATTGCAAAAACAACAAATGGATTGATTTAAAATATAATTCTGTTTTTTTATTGCCCGGGTCAGAATATCCCTCTAATGAAGAAAGGCTTGTTAATAAATTAGTCAAATTAAATTCATTAATCCTTTCACATTTAAACGAATCTGAGATGTCATCATTTGAAATTCTAAAAAAAAGGCCAAATGTTTTGGACATCAAAAAGATAAGTAATAAAAAATACATCATTTCTAATTTGGGTGTTGCGTTTTTTCAAGAATCAAGTTCTGGAATTGAATTGGAAAGAAAACTCACAGCTGAACATTTGATTGATGGGGCGTGGAGAAATTTAAAATTTGATCAAATAGACGTTGAAGCGCCATTGACGTTATTAGGATATGGAAAAAAAAATCCATTAGTGGACTTTATTGATGAAGTAAAAGAGATATTGGTGGGAATGGGGTTTAGCGAAATTGATGGAAATTTTGCCCAATCTTCTTTTTGGAATTTTGATGCTTTGTTTATTCCGCAAGATCATTCTGCTAGGGATATGCAAGATACGTTTTATTTGAAATCAATGAAAAATATTGCTTCGCAGTTACCAGGAGATGATTTAATTAAAAATGTTTCAATTGTTCATGAAAAGAACTGGAATTACGCCTGGGACATTGAGGCGTCTAAACCATATGTATTAAGGACACATACTACTCCTGTTACACTCCAATACCTAGCCAAAGAAAAACCCGAACAGGATAAAACGTTTTTAATTGGAAGGGTTTTTCGAAATGAAAAAGTCTCTTTTAAACATCTTGTAGAATTTAATCAAGTAGAGGGAATATTCACCGGCAAAGATGCAAATATGAGACAATTAATGGCAATTCAAACTGAATTCTACAATAAATTGGGAATTAAAAAAATAAAGTTTTGGCCCACCTTTTTTCCTTATACCGAACCTTCATTACAATCCATGATCTATAATGATAAATTTGGTAAGTGGATTGAGCTGTTTGGAATGGGCATATTGAGACCTGAAGTTACATTACCACTTGGAATTAAAAATCCTGTATTAGCATGGGGTGGTGGTTTTGAAAGATTGGCTATGATTAGGTTTAATCTAGATGATATACGAGAATTATACAATAACAATCTTACTTGGTTAAAGAGTGTCCCAAAATGCCAGTTGTAGACGTTAGATTAACCGCACTATCTGACTCATTTCCAAATATTCATTTAAAAGAAATTATTGAAAAAATACCTTATATTGGTTTAGATATAGAGGGTGTGGATGAAAACAATGGAACAATAAGAGTCGAGTTTAACCCTAATAGGCCTGATTATTCATCTGAAAATGGTATAATGCGAGCCCTAAAGGGATTGCTTGAGAAAGAAGTAGGCTTGCCCGTAGTCAAAGATATTGAGGAATCAGACTATGTTATTTGCGTTGATGAGACCGTGGACAATATCAGGCCAGTTATATGCGCATTTGTAGCTAAAAGAAAGGAACCACTTGATGGACATGAAATCTCACAATTGATTTCAATGCAAGAAGATCTGCATAATGGGGTGGGTAGAAAAAGAAAAAAAAGTTCTATCGGTATGCATAATCTAGATAATATTGTATTTCCATTAAAATACACAACAGTACCCAAACACTTTTCATTTATACCTTTGGATAAGGAAAATGAATTTACAATTGAGAGTATTTTGAAAAATTTAGATGTGGGAAAAAAATATGGACACGTGCTTCAAGATCCTGATGTTTTCCCAATATTATCTGATTCACAAAAAAATGTTTTGTCTTTTCCGCCAATTATAAATGGCAATCTTACAAAAATAAAATCAGACACAAATAATCTTTTGATAGAGGTAACATCTATAAACGAAAAGTCAGCCCATGATATTCTTTCTATCCTGTCTTTTGAGTTATATGATATGGGATTTAAGATTTATTCAATCAACATAAACTCTCATTCGGGTGAATCAATAAAAACCCCGGTTCTAAAACAATCAAAGATGATTGTATCTTATGGCTATATAAATAAAATCCTTGGTTTGAAATTATCAAATGACGAATTAATCAAATGCCTTGAGAGAAGTCGATGTTCCGGAAAAGTTTTGGAGAATGGTGATATAGAGTGTTCTTTTCCTCGATATAGGATAGATATTTTTAATCCAGCAGATATCTCGGAAGAAGTTGCAATTGGTTATGGCATTTATAGGTTCGACACTTCCTCCTCCTCCTATCCTTCTTTATATTTCTCTGGAAAAAAACACGTTAATTCTGTAATTTTTAACAGTATTAGGGACGTTTTGATAGGTTTGGGATTTGTAGAGATAATCAATACTAATATTATTTCAAAAGATGCCATTGACGATTTTTTTATCAAAGCTGATGATGCGGATTTGGTTTCAATCAAAGATTCAAAAAGTTCTGAATTTGAAATCTTGAGAAACTCTATTATTCCTTCAATAATGGTTACTTTGTCTAAAAACATTCATGAAAAATATCCACAAAAACTTTTTGAAATCGGGAAAACCTTTAAGGTTCAACACTCTGAACTGAAAGAGGAGTGGTCTTTGGGTGTGGTTATAGCACACAACAATACTAATTATTCTGAAATTAAATCCGTACTAGAGTCTCTTATAAAATACTGCTTTAATAAAAATATCAAAACTCCTAGATGCAATTTTGAATATTATCTTAATGGGCATTCGGCAAAAATATTGTTTAGTGAAAGTGAGATAGGTGATATCGGGGAAATCTATCCTCAGGTAATTGAGAACTTTAAACTAAGAACTTTGGTTTCTGTTTTTCAAATTAACCTTAGTAGTCTTATGGACTTGTTGGATTTGAAAAAGATAAACTATCTATAACAACCCCTTCTTCCAAAATCTTTGGAATATGTTTATTTTTTACATACTTTTTATTGGATTTGTGTGGTATTTCATATAATGGTGTTAACTATATTTGATAAACAGCGGATAATTTTTAAAGTTATACTTTAAACATATTAAAGCAATTATGCTAAATGTAACTATAAAAAAGATGTAATTTTTATTGCTGTTGAGCAAACCATCGCTTAAGTTCGTTTGTTATTACGCATGGTATTCAATAACTCTTCTCCTTTTTGTATTGGTGAACCAACAACATCCTACATACAAAATAGTTGGTTATTTTTCTATAATTAATTTAACAATCTTCCTATTGTGTGATTTGGTCATAATTTAAGAGTGGTGTGATTGTCTGTAATCTTTTTTAATGCCTTTTTTTTGACTCTGGTTATATGTCACAAAAAAACTCCATGTCAAATCAATTGTGCGTTTTCTATTGATGTATATTGATATTAATTTTCATAGATAAATAATGCAGATAAATGATAAAATATGGGTAAAAATTAATGTATTGCTATCCCCGTCAGAGAGTGCACAAGGAGTTATACACGTAGTGTATGGCTAACTATGACTTGATTGTGGGTCAGAGGCGGGGTACAATTATTTGTGTAAGTTGTAATAACAATGAAATAAAATTTTTTACTTTAACCCTTCAAGATGTCCTTCTGTATCTAATTTTTCGGCATGAGCGCTTATGTATCTCCAAATTATATCTGCCTTATCTGATTGAAAGTCCCATGGTGCAATTAACACAAGATCATTATCTCTTATCCACATCCTGCGTTTTATTTTTCCTCTTATTCTACATGTTCTAACTTTTCCGTCATTACTTTTAACAATAATATTGTCGCCGCCAACTAATTTTATCACTCTGCCAAATAACTCCCCTTCATGGGGCATAACCAACTCCTTTAAATGGGCTTCATTTAAAACCTTGCGTTTACCTATTTTGGATCAATTTTATAACCTTTTGATGGAATAAATACTTTATTGTTTGTTAAAAATTAGAGGTTTATTTATATATAATTATTATGTTACTATGCAATTCATTGGTTGATTATATCAATTAGGTTTTTCCTACAACAACGTGATCACAAATCCTTCTAATGTTCAACTAAATCCTTTTATGGTTTATGTGGGATATGTGTCAAGCAAGGTAAACAAATCCTACATTTAGTGAATATTATGGCGTATTCCCTGCTCTAATTAATCCTGATGGTTATTCAGTGCTAAATTCATAAAGTTAGTATTATTATGGATTATCTGAATGCCGATCAATTTCAATTAATCTTGTTAATAATATTATCCATATTAACGGAGAACGGAAACTTTGAATAATAAAATTTGTT
>JADDOW010000044.1:6768-8065 GCA_016782225.1 Nitrososphaeraceae archaeon | reverse complement strand
AGCATCAATTTTAACAAACTAAATGTTTTTTTGATATCCACTTCATTTTTATATATAGGAGGAACCAAAAGATTTTCAGATAATATTACTTTGTTTATATCAAGAATAGGAATCTCGCCCAATAGTTTTGAAAGTTCTTTAGAAACGGTATGTTTTCCTACACCAGGCGTTCCAGAGACTATTATTTTCAGATCTAACGCCCGCTCTCATGTTTTTAGGATATTTTAGCATTCCACCAAAAGTCTAAAGGATTGTTTTAAGAATAATCATTAAAGATATTGTTTACATAATCTGTCAATTCATCTCTCAATTTAATTACATTAGATCTTTTTTCGCCATCTAAATTGGTATGAAGTAATGCGTCCAATCCTTCAACTAAATATTTTATATTAGAAAACGTTAACAATGTCTTATGATCATCGTAATCAATATTGTCTTCCACGTCGATAATGCAATTTGCGGATTGTTAAAGTTTATGGTGAAAATAAACAGATGTCCTAGAGAATGCTATGGGAGATAACAAAAATATCGATTATATACTATATTTTGTTAAATTATATTGTACTATAATTAACATACAATATAGTAGAAAAATTAGATTTAACTTTAATATATTAACATTCAGCGAAATATAAGTATGATAAAAGAGTGTGGTATAATTTTTATTAGTTTATTTATACTGATATTATTATTTTCCCATGCTATCCCAGTTAACAACAACTTTGATGCATTAGCACAAAATTCTATTGTTTCAAATTCGCCTCCAAACACTACAAGCACTATTGGCGGAATCAAAATCATTTCTCCCGAAAAAGGATCTAATGTACCAATTGATTTAAACAGTCCATTCATTATCAAAGGAACATCCAAGGATACTGCAACCACTGATTGTCAAGTTTCAGTAATTGTCAATAACGTAAAACCATACCAAAATGCACAGCCTATGAATAAAAATGGTAATGAGGACTATTCTGAGTGGCAGTTTACTTTAACAAAAAACTATACAAACATTATGGAGGGAGAAAATAAGATCACATCTAAGTTTTCTTGTTTAAATAATCCACAAAGCTCACATTATTCTGTCAATGTAACAGGAGTGAACTCCTCACCTGCCGTGTCCAACGTTATCTCCCCTGGCGTGTCCAACCTAACAACTCAACAACCAACATCACAAATACAAGCACCCAATGAAAACAGTCGAAGCGAACCCATTTGTTGTGACACTGTAGATTATAGTGGTGGCGTTACCTCCCCTGGCGTTACCTCCCCTGGCGTTACCTCCCCTGGCGTTACCTCC
>JADDOW010000044.1:1779-6652 GCA_016782225.1 Nitrososphaeraceae archaeon | reverse complement strand
GTTACCTCCCCTGGCGTTACCTCCCCTGGCGTTACCTCCCCTGGCGTTACCTCCCCTGGCGTTTATAACCAAACAACTCAACAACCAACATCACAAATACAAGCACCCAATGAAAACAGTCGAAGCGAACCCATTTGTTGTAAAGCTATAGGTCATAGTGGTGAAAGTAGCAACAATGGTGATGAAATTGCAAGCGCATCTGAGGATAAAGAAGAGGTTGAATCTGTATCCACAGCTTCGTTTGTTGATACCGAAGATAAGGATGAAGCAACCGAAACAGCAACCGAGGATGAAGCAACCGAAACAGCAACCGAGGATGAAGCAACCGAAACAGCAACCGAGGATGATAACCGAAACTTCCAGGATGACTTTACACTGGATGACTTCCTTGGTAATAACGATGAATCAAATGATTGGAGTGACTCCATGGGATTCGCTTTACAAAATGAAATAATGAATGAAGTGGAGTCCGATCTACAATCAGCTGGAATTAATATTAACCTAAATTGACACAACAATTTAGTTAATACAGCAAATGACTAGGGATTTGATATACAGAAGTTGTTAAAACCTCTCCTATCTTTCCCGCTGTTATTTAAAGTATAAAGTTTATACCGGAAGTTATTTGTATTTGTAAATTAAACCTTTATTCGCAGAACCCAATTAAATAATTGGATTAAGTTCCTTGTGGTAATGGGGTTCTAATGCAGTTAAATAACAATTATACTCTTACAATCTTTGCATCAATATTGTCTGCCTGTCTATACTAATAGGGCCATAAGGCTGTCCTGCTACCATGATCTCAATAACTAACTTTGAATTTTTCCTACTCTGAGGTTTATATCCCATTTCACAACTTTTCGTTTGTCATGCTTCCCCCACAATCTTTCCAACTCTTCCATAATCAGACTCAGTGGGTTGAACTTTTTTTCCGTACTAAATCTTTTTACTGCAGACCATGTTTGCATATAACAAACTAGGTCATCGAGATTCCAATTTACTGTCATCTCAAATTTCGGAGCTGGAATCTCTTTGAAAGGAAAAGGAATTGTTTTGTAATCTTCTTTGACATAATTCGTTTCTCTGGGCCAATATCTTCCAAGGATGTCTCCACCTACATTTAACTTTTCACTAATTTTATCAATGTCATTATCAATTTTATGCATGCTGTAGGCCATATAGCCAAGATACCATTACTCTTACTTATTCTTGTTACCTCCTTATAGAACTTATCAAGATCAAACCAATTAGCAGCCTGGGCAACAGTTATCAAGTCAACAGAGTTGTCCTGTATATCGGCTTTCTCTGCAGGAAACATTTCATACATGATGTTATTTCTGTTGAATTGATATTCCAACTGACCTTTGCTTGCATCGCTTGCTATCACATTTTTAAAGTATTTGCAAAGCCCTATAGCGGCCTGTCCATTACCAGTAGCGCAGTCCCATGCCATATCCTTGTTTGATGTTATATCATTCAAAAACCTGTAAAGAACATCTGATAGGCGGGTCTAGAAAAAGAATATTCCCTAGAGGTTGAAGAGAAATGGTCTACAGCATTACTCATACTATTACTACATTCGTAATCTCAAAAAGTTTTCTTAGTAATTCAGGTATCATGATGTTGAACTTAATTCAAGAAAAAAACCTCCAGCAAGCAATCAAAGCAGCGTCATCTGATTAACCATTTATTAAATTAACACAAATTTAGATTGCAGCTTTTATATTATAAATAATATACGACTATACTTTTCCATGTGTATTTGGTTAAGGATATTCCTTAGTATCTCTTTTACCTGTAATAAGTTTATCCAAACCTCTTTTAATAGGTAAACATGAGAAAGGATTTGTCAATTTAAAGATTATGAATACATTATCTTAATAATAATCATGTATTTATTCCAAACATATGGGACACTATTTTTTTATAATCTCATATAAGAAAGAATTAATAAAAAAAAGGTTGAATGAACGACAAAATATTGGCCATGGCATGTTCCTTATGCTTGAACTGATTGCTGTTACAATCGGCTCGTTCCTTTTTGCAGGCAATACTTGAGTTACATGGTATAATGCGAATCTTTAATATTTGAGTTTATTAAGTCAATTCTATTATATTTTTCTGATTCGTTGTTAGGTTAGATAAACCTACTTGTTTTTGACTTTTTCTCATATAAAAAACACTGTCAAAACAAGAATAACATTGTGTTGATTTTCCTTTTTTGGACTCGGTGCAATTTTAGGGATTATGGCATTTATAAAGTAAGATGTTATATATTGATGACGCAATAGGAGACAAAACAATGACTCATTAAAGAAATCTAAATTATATATTACAAATAAATCAAAAATAAATGATTGGAAATGATATGTTTTTCATTTTCCCCTTTTTGAACTCGTTTCCTCTTCTAGGTCATCGGCCCCTTTCTCCGTTACAGTAAATTTTGTATCTGAATAGGGATGATAAGGAGAATCTATCATTTTTGCAGTTCTGTTTTCACCAGATTTTCGAAGATATATTCTATAGGTTGATGCATGACCCAAAACGTTTCCACCAGCGGCTTTTGTTGGATCTCCAAAAAAAGTATCGGGAGACGATTGTACCTGGTTAGTTATTACGACAGATATGTTATAAATTTCGGCTAATCGGATTATCTTATGCAACATGGTATTGAGTCGTTGTTGCCTATCAGCTAGAGTACCTCTTCCAGCAAATTCAGCCCTATGGAGAGATATTATGCTATCAATTACAACCAAACGTGATTTATAATCAGTAATATATTTTCCTAAATCCTTTATAATCAATTCCAAGTGCGAACTATTATACACTTTGCAGACTGCAATACTTTTTAAAACGCTTGATGGATCGAGCCCCCGCGAGGCAGCAATTTGATCAACACGTTCAGGTCTAAAAGTACCTTCTGTGTCGATATATATTGTGCCACTTCCAAATCCACCCATTTCAACTGGTTGATGGGCCATAACGCAAAGAGTATGACAGATTTGAGATTTCCCAGAACCAAATTCACCATAAAATTCCGTAATAGCTTGGGTTTCAATACCACCAAGAAGAAGTTTATCTAACGCTTTTGAACCTGTAGTACAACGCAACAGAGATTTTCTTTTTTCTAGCGCTACATCAGCGGTAACAAATTCTTTATCCAGTAAATTAGAATCACGCAATAATTGCTGTGCAGCGATGATAAATGCTGCTGCGCTTTCTTTAGAAGAGTTGATTTCCACAGATAGTTCTTCTGAACTGGCAACTGCAAGATCCATAACAGTGAGTATTCCCCCATCACGAAGTTTTTTTGCGGTTGTTGGGCCAATGCCCGGAACATCCTGAATATCCAAATCATCAATAATAGTAGGAATAGTTTTAGAATCGGCATTATTGTTTGAAATTTCTAGATCTTCATTTGACATAGAAGCAGTCATATCTTCGTCTTTAAATCGATCAGAGCTTTTTTTGTCTGCCATAACATATTATAATAGATTCAGATATATTAAATAATTGAATATTTAGAAGTTTTATTTTTTGATTGAGTAGTAATGCTAACTATCTAAAATCAAAAGTTCAGCACCCTCATAATTTCTAAAAGAATCAACTATTCCCCGAATTTGATTGTCAAAGAAAAAGTCGCTAATGCTTTGATTATCCATAGATAGTGCAATAGTATTAATTTTGTTCAGTCTTATTTCTATAGGCAAATCAGAATCAAATAGCTGACCATCTATTTTCATGTCAACATATCCATTGATTACAGTATTGGAATAAGGATTCAAAACAACCGATGTGTTTTGGTCTTGGAAATTAATCAGTTCAACAAAATGTTTCTCAAGGCCATCAGAGGTCACCAGTTTAAAGAGACTGTGAAAAGCTTCAACATTGCCTTGTGTAACGTTTAAGACCCAGTTCCCGGAGATCAGTTTTGGAAACTCAAATAATGAGCCTTCCGTATCCGCCTCATTGCTAGAATTGTTAGAGGTTGAGGAAACATTGATATCAAGTTCTAAAGCGTTGTAATATGGAAATAAAACTGAAGACAATAACCCTTTTGCAAAAAAGGTATTAGAGCCGTTTGTTTCAGGTAGCCCCCCATCAACCGTGTTTGTTTGGCCTGCGTCTATCGACAACACAAAATTGTCTAATAAAAAGCCAGTATTAATAAAGTAATTTTTCACATTAAACAAGTTTGCTCCAACACTTACCTCCGGATGTCCCACATCATTTTTGGAATACACCAAAAGGGATGAGCAAGGAATAAGTGATAGAAGAATTACAATTATAGCGTATTGAATCAATTTTATTGGCCTGGTTTATGAGTATTTCTATAAGAAATATTTATTGATTGATTGGCCGGTATCTTTAATGTATTTGTGTATGATAATAGATAAAAATTCACAGTGGAATCCAGAGCCCTTTTTGAATGGTATTTTCTACATGAGTCACTAAAAAATAAAAGAAACTATTGTGGTGGCATCATCATAGCCGTATGATCCATTGGAGTTTCAGTGGTCTTGGATCCGGTTTCAGAAGGGATAAGAGAAAAATTCATGATTGATGTTGACGATGAATTATCATCATCAGAAGTAGCATCAGCAGATGTTTGATTATATTGGTTAGCTATTTGTAAAATAACTGGTTTAGTTAACATAAAGTGGACTACATCTTTTGTCTCATTACTTCCATCTACCACCAGGTTGTTAGTCACATCGATTCCATTAACAAATCCGGTATAACCGCCTGAAGATGACAAAACACTTGGTCGTGGCACATAAACCTCCTGATGGATATACACATTGTTGTCCGTGTCATTTAGTCTATCCATATCATAATCAAATGGCATATCAAATGATATTGCATTTGACGA
>JADDOW010000044.1:0-1665 GCA_016782225.1 Nitrososphaeraceae archaeon | reverse complement strand
TCATAATCAAATGGCATATCAAATGATATTGCATTTGACGAAGAGTCATATGCAATATCATTTATTTTATCATAATAAGAAAGTATTTCGACAGGAACAGCAGTACCTCTCACGTCCAAAGATTCATTGTGGTAAGAACCAATACTAAGCCCTCCGTCAAATACAGGTTGTTCGTTATCTGGCAAAATTGTTTTAACAAAATCAACAGTAACAATTCTTACAATAAAATTGTATAACCCGCCTTCAAGAAATATTGGGCCTGAAGCCACTACAGGGCCTGAGCCCTGACTGGTATAAGCATTCAAAATAGGATCTAAATCCCCAGCAACCGTGATTTTACTGGTATTTCTTGGTTGCATCTGAATAGTAAGGTCGCCATTTGGATCATAAAACCAGTTTGACATCAACTGTTTACCATTTTTTTCAATTGTAATGTAATAGGTAACCTCTTTGAATGTTTGATTAGTTTTTGAATCATAGAGTCTAAACAATATTTCAGGCTTTTGAGACTGTTTTTGAATCAAGTCTGTAGTTACCACTGGTGGGGACATCTTTATCAACAGATTCGCTTGTCGATCACCTAGGGAGGCAACCAAGTGTTCCATAAACAACCCATCACCAAAAGCAGTGTTGAAAGTAAACGCATGGCTTATGAGTGATGTAGTCAAAAGTATGAAAAAAACATAAAAGGAAAAAACATTATTCATAAGTAGACTCATTTAAACAATTTCACTTATTTATTGCTATTGTAAGCACAACATAATAATTACATCAGTGAAAAAACAGTCTAGACATGAAATACCTCCATTGTTATTTCTTGATTTTCTTTATGGTTATACTCACGTTTCAAATTTTATTAACAGATACAAAATTTGTTTCAAACAAACTGCAAATAAACACACATTCATCTTTGGCTCAAAGTGAAACCAACAATTCTAATTCCCAAACAGTAGAATACTATGCCAGATTTAATTGCGGCACAATCAATGACGATAAGGGGCCATTGAGACCCGGAAAATATGATTCAGACATCACCATATTCAACAAGAAAACGTTTCCTTTATCCATCATTTGGAAGGCAATAGAGACCAATCAGGAAAATCAAAACAACTTTAAAATAATAAATTTACAACCTGAAAGTGTTGTAAACATAAATTGCGCTAAAATCTTTCCATCCCCATCGGCAGGAGACACTAATGTGCAAAATAGATTTATTGGGGGAGTAGTACTAATAAGAATAAACACCGACAATGGCCAATTGATAAACAATTTTTTTAATAACCAAGGTCAATCCATAATTATCAATAAAGAAGAGCTGGGGGATTTAGTTAATGTAGATGTCCTCCATACTGTCAATACACTAAGTGACTTAAACAAAGAGGCATTTTATTTAAAAATAGACTTTTCGTTAGCACAACAAGGTAATCAGTCAAAAGATGAACTTGAAAATAATCTCACATCTATTTTTCAAATCGAACCAAATAAAATCATAAATCCTCTAGGATTAATAAAACAGTCCATAAACAACAACAATGATACAAACATTCATCAGGCACCTACTAACAATACAATAATAAAAATAATAAAATCTGAAACATTTTCCAACAGTTATACAGATAATCATGCGTTAACTTTCCAAAAGATCAATCCCACATTTACAAAATG
>JADDOW010000115.1 GCA_016782225.1 Nitrososphaeraceae archaeon | reverse complement strand
TGAAATAGGACATCTTCGAGCTATAGGCTTGTCGTTAAGTTAACAGAGCCGGGTATAGCAAAAACTGTATTTTAAATTCAATTAATATGTCAATATGCTTGAATAACCCTATTGTTTTGACTTGTTATGTGCAATAGGCAAAATTATATTTGGTAATTTAACGAAAAATTTGTAATGCTTTTAGCAAAAGCAAATAAATAAAATAAAAATGTTTTAGTTATTCTTCCGGGCCTGCAACGTTAGTTGTTTGTATTAATTGATTCACTAATGATTTAGCTTTGGCTAAATCCACTTGCAATCCTGAAAAATCGGATTCATCAATTTCATCCTGTGCATCTGTCAGGTGATCTAAAATCTTGTCAAAACAGTTTGGTGCGCAATCCAACGTGGAAGTTAATGCTGCTGCGTTTTGATATGGCTGTACTGCTAACCCCATTGTGAGCACTGCTACTATTGTGAACATGGATAATGTTTTATTGTTTTGATTCAATGTATTGTAATTTTGAAAAACTATAGACTTAAGAGGTTTATATGAATTTCTACATGTAAATTATGTATGTTTTTATTTATGTCAATAATTCTATCCAAAGACAACTAAAAATGTAATAAAACATTTATCTATATCATATGTTCCAAATATTTATTTAATCACTTATTATAGGGGGATAAACAACACGCAAAAAAATTTTTGTGATTTTGCTAAAAACTTTAGGTTTGTCTATAAGGAAACAAATAAAAAAAATTGATAAAAAATTTTACTCTTCTTCGGTGCTTGGACCGCCTGTTGTTTTCTCTAATTGACTTATTAGCGCTTTAATCGTGCCTAATTCTGATTGTACACCTAGATAATCAGCTTCCTCCAGCTTGCCCTCGGCTTCTCTTACGTGTTCTGAAACCTCGTCAAAACAGTTTGGCGCACAATTCAATGTAGTAGATAATGCTGCTGCGTTTTGGTATGTATGTGCTGCTATCCCAATAGAGAATACTACAACGATTGTGAATATGGATAATATTGTATTGTTCTTGTTCATGGTGCTAATAATTTAGCCATTTAAAATTTAAGGATTTTATAGAAATTACAGGCTATAAACATAATATGATCACTTTTATTATAAAAATCCTAAAAAACCATAATATGATTCTCATTGTTCAAACTCAAGTAAAAATACTGTGTAAAATGTTGCTTATGCCAAATGCCTTTTTTGTTCCCTGCTATCTTTGTAAATACCATGGCAAAGCATGAGGCAAAAGATATCGTGCTTGTATATGTTACCTTGGCCAAAAACAATGCCGTCTAATGAATTTTGAATTGTTGTATTGAATGGAATCAGGTTTTATGACATTGTTGTTGTTTCTTGGTTGATGATTAACTAAATAAATTCTGCAAACCTGAAACTATCTATATTGCCTTAGCATTATCAGCGAACCCTTGATTTTCCATTGTGAATAAATTTTTTATGGTTGTGCATCCTCCTTTTAGGTTTTAGTTTATGCGTGTATTTGTTGTTTGCAAAGTTTTTCTATTCGTGTTTGCCATATTCTTTATGTCGGTATCAAGAAATGTTAACATTTCACTTGCTGATGATAAGGTGATTAGAAAGGGGTCGGGCATTCAACTTATCTTTGGAGTGCTGCTTTTGATAATATCAGTATGGGTGCAATTAGTCACAAACATTGGGGTTTATCTGTATGTATTATTGCCTGTTGGTATTGTCTTAATAATCTCGTCATTCTTGATAATTATTAATCAATACGACCGGGCGGTTGTTTTGAGGCTCGGTGTTTACAAAAGACAGATAAGGCCCGGAATTCATACGCGAATTCCGCTGATAGATAATGTTCTAGTTATTGATATTAGAGAAAAGGTACGGGGGAATTTAACGCTGAGAGAATGCTGACAAAGGACAATGTCCCTGTGACAATTGATGCAATTCTGAGGTACAAAATAATAGATGAGCGGGCTAATGACGCTTTGCTAAATGTTGAGAATTTCAATGAGATGATAAAACAGGTATCCCAGACTACATTGCGTAATAATATCGGCTCCTCACTATTTCAGGAAATGCTTTCAAAGAGGGAGGAAATCAACTATAATATCAAATCCGTAGTTTCAAAAGAGTCTTTTAATTGAGGTATTATGGTAACGGGTGTGCATATAAGACAGGTAATAACACCCCCAGGAGATAGAGTCTGCGATGTCGATGCAGGCTCAAGCTGAACGGGAAAAACAAGCGAGAGTCACATACGGTAAACCGAATACACAGGTAGCTCAAAAATTCCTTGATGCATCCAAAATTTACTCAAATAACCCTGTTGCGTATGCCTTAAGGCAGTCAAACATGTTATATGAGACAATGAAAATCCATGAGAATACCATAATTATGATTCCATCTGAAAGTTTAAATTCTATGGGCTTTGGACATTTAGGCGCAACCGTTGCTTATTACTTCACCATATTTAATTACCCAATATGCTAAATATTGTCATTAGATTCATCATCATCATAATAAAATAATAATAATTATATAGCTTTACAATTATACTATTGTATACCAGAAATAAATAATGAAGATGATAACTCCTTTGGCGGAATGCTAAAGAGATTAGATGAGGATGATGTCAAAATAACTGTTCAATTGGATGTGATAAAACGTGGCAAGCGCGTAACAACCATTAAGGGTTTTACCAATGAAGAGCAAATTGCTAATACGGCACATGAATTAAAAAAGTCTATAGGAACAGGTGGAACATATAAAAATGGAGTAATTGTACTGCAGGGCGACCATAGATCCAAGGTAACCGACTTTCTTTTATCAAAAGGCTTTGATAAAGATGCAATAGAAGTCATATAAATAAATTATAAACTTTCTTGTTTTTAAAAAGTTGGTTATCTACTATAGAATACCATTTTAAATGTTAATTTAATATAAATTTTTTCTAGTATTGTTTTAGTAGGTGGAAAATACTATTACGTCCCATTAATGTGGCGGATACTATCTCAATACCTTTTTATAACAAATGGTATGAATCTATAACATCTATAACAAAATATTATAACTACAATATTGTTAAAACTACCTTTATGATGTGATTGGTTTAGTCACTGCTAAAAAGTTAAGATATTGGCATATGTTAGATGGTTATGCTAAAACTGTTCTTATTGATCGAACTAAGTTATGTAAAGTAATCTAAATGACTTTAAATATGTTGTTTGTAATATATGTTCAATCAAAAACATACAAAAACAAATGTAGGTTAACCCAACTATGCTTTTATGTTATCTACAATCACATCTATTCTTGTTCTAAAAACAGGATATAACTCAATGCAGTCCTTCTGGACAAGGATTTGATAGTCTACCGGGCTTTGACATCGCAAGTGAAATTGGCCAAATCGAAGATTGCGCCGGCATGTTAAATGATTGCGACAACGACACGACAACAGTGTCCAAAACCCACCACGCGAAACTCCACCAGGAAACCAAACAGGAAACTTAGCCCTACACAATTAAATAACCTTAAATTTGTAATAGGCCTCCTACTTATGCTTCCAATCAGCTACAATGCGACGAACTTAAACTAGTGTTTGAGACAACGTTAAGGGCAGCCATAACAGCTCCAGCTGTTGGTGTTACTGATGCGGTTGCAACATCCATAATAAACTGATTGATAGAAGCAGGGTTCACCAACCTGGGATAATAGGCGAAACAACATAGGCTAATCCAAAACCTCTTTTCTTGATATCTTGAATTAAAACATTCTGTGCAATTAAATCACTATAAAAATAATTAACAAATTAATATTATATAATTATCCCATATATATATCATCAAAATTAAAATATACAATATTGGATATTATGTGAACTTGAATCATCATGTTTAATTGTTTATAAATACAAATATTGGCCTTATATGCTAGGAAAATACTTTCAGTAAAATTATTTATTTATATTGCATGGCGTTACTTTTAATTAAGTTATAGTAATAATGTCTAGATAATTTATTATTGCATCTCAACCGTCACTTTTCGCTTTATCAAGGAATATTCTAAGGGAACGATCTGAAATAATTAAAAAAGATTGCGATAAAACTGGGCTATGTATGGTCTGTTCCATCTTCTGCCTCTTCGACACCTCCTCCTCCTCTTTCTTCAGCTATATTTTCAGATTTTTTGTGCATCTTTTATCATATCCACGGCAGGCACTACAGACTATTTTATTTCTGAGATATGACTTATGATTATGATGGGAATTGTAAAAAATGGTGTTAGATATGGCAAAACCTATATCTGGATTCAATTTCCGTTAATTATCCAAAGAGTGGCTAATTGAACTACCGTTTTTATTGCGCGTTAAATTTATTGCATAAAATGAAAGATATGATGACGCTGATTTTTATATGGCAACGAGTCTAAATGATGGCAGTTGCGGTGTTTTGATTACATGTTTGTATGGGATTTGTAATTTACTGACTTGTCAAATTTTTCTTGTAGATTATTTCATCATAAATATAATGTATAATGAGTTTAATCAAGATATGGGAAATAATGGTTATGGGTCAGACATCAATTGGGATGAGGTTATAAAAAAAGAAGCAAGAGGATACAATGACATAGACCTTGGAGAAATCCAGCATGTGGACAGGGGTAGCATTACTACTCAAAAGGGAAACCTAAACAAAGACCGATTTTACATACCGAAAAAATTTGTCCAACGATTTGATGGAAATACGCTGTGGTTTACCTTGACAAGTGAGGATCTAAATCTGTACAAAATAGACAGAGCCCAATAAGCATTGTGAGGGAACAAAAAGGAAAAAATTCCCTACACCAATTGTTTTGTATTCCATATTGCTTACCAACGGATGATTCTTTGATATTGCTGCTGCTTCTGCTGCTGCTGCTGCTGCATCATCTTGATTTATTTTTGGATGTCAAAACATTGTATTTTGCTTATATTTTTTCAACAATCTTATTTTACCCTCTAAATGATAAACCAAATGATCATTTGTTTGGCAACACTCAATAATCTTGACCCATTGCTCGTGACGAAGTTTTATTTTGAGTGGTGTTTTAGGGCCTGATGGCGAAGATGTGGATATTTTGTCTCTGGATTTGTCAAGAGTTTTGTATATGTTTTTTATCTTGCTGCTGTTTGTTTTCTCTATGCTGCCATGTAGACTGTCTAGTATTTCGGTAACATCGCTGTAGGTTAGGGTTATCTCAAATAATGGAATTTGGCCCATTGGGATTCACTTATTCCAACTGAATTTTTCTCTTGGTCTCGTATTTTTGTCTCTGGTTTTTGTGATTTGCCTAAATGTGTTTTTCGTTTCCTATCACAAGATTTTAATGCATGTCCACAATTATAAGAAATAACAAAAAATTGTGACACATATCAATCTGTTTAAATGTGACATAAAAAAGGATAATGAAATTATTACCAAAACATTTTCGACAATGGTTTTTGTTTCCCTTGGTCATGGACACATCAACAAACAGGCAGATAAACTCTTAGGGCTGAATTTTTTTAGTTTTCGATTCCAATGCATATGTTGCTTTTCTTCCCATTGTCAAAAGATTGTAATACATGTTTATGACAATGGCCGTAAAACCAATTTTGTATGTGTGAATGTGAGAATCTGTCTGGTGATGTTAATTGATGTGGGTGTTGATTTGAAAAAGTTTGGGACTGATTGCTATGGGATTTGGAATCTCGTTGCTTAAGGCTGATTAACGCTGTTTTATAAAACACCTATGAACAGATTGGCTCTAAAAATGTTAATAAGCAGTTAGACTTGTTGAACAGGATCTGTAATTTCAGATCACTGTACAATGCTCTCATTTGTTTTGTATGTCAACAGGTGCTGTTTAGGATATGCAGTACCGGTTTTGCAGTGAGTGACAAATTCTATTAATCTTTAATTAGGTGGCAATATGCCCATGACAAAAATATGATTATTGGTAATGCTTTTTTTTACACAAATTAGTTTTTTTGTATGTTATTTACTTCACATTTTTTTCAGCACTGCAAACACCGATAAATTTTTGAATATAAAAACCTGTTTTTAATAGTTGATTCTTGTCTTTTTCTCAAAATCCTTTGTTAGGTTTGTTATGTTGGAAATGTCCTGGCCTCTAGTCTGATCAACCATTTTTTTAAATGATCCTTGTTGATTGATTTGTATGTCATCTAGATTTTGATTTCTCGTTTTTATTGATTTGAATATGCTGTTGTTTAGCTGTTCGACTTCACTTTGAAATATGTTAGGGACCCTGTTGCCTAGTTCTAACCTGTCGTCTTGGTGTGGGTTTAGTCTTTTAGCGCGGTGGTTGATAAAATCCATATTTTTCACTATATGTCTATCTAATAAAAATATTCTTTTTGAATGGTCCCAGGTCTTTGTCAACACCCTTTGCATTGAACAAATTTTCTGCCATGTAAAGTTTTTTACCTGTTCTCAAAGATAATATACAATAAATGATGCAAAAAAACTACACCCCCATCACATGTGGATGCCCAAACAAAGCTGTTGAGGATGGGATGGGTCTCTTTGATTATTATGCATCCATGCACTGTCACGATAAAAAAACATAATGTTTTTTTTCTTTCTGCATCTGTCACAAAGCGAAAGAAAGGATCAAAATCAAATATACCCGTTATGGGTCAAAACCCAATAGAAATTACACTATGGGATTTGAGGAAATTCCAACTGAAAACCCATCTACAGCTGATAGTTTTCCCCTCCACACGATTGCCTGGGTTGGGGTACTTGAATTGACGTTTCTAAAAGTTACATTTTCTAGATAGATGTATTTTAAATTCTGCTGATTTTTTTCTTGCTTTTTCAATTCATTGATAAAGCTAACGTATTCTGTGTGGTATTCATTCCATTTGTCTATCTCCTCTGGATTTTTTGCGGTTAATTGACTGTCATCAAAATCATACATCTCTATCATTTTGTCATAGTATATCTTGGATTTGGTTAGATTTCCCGTAATGACTGAACCGTTCATACATATGGTAATTCCAGCGCCTATTCCTGTTTCCTCCACTTTCGTTATCAAAAACTCTAGTAACGCGTCGTTGTCGCTCATAGTTTTTGAATAGTTTCAAAATATTTAAACGAAATTGGTTTCGTGGGGTCTTTCCGTTCAACCCTTGCCTTTAGCAAGTGGGTTGCGTGCCAGAAGAGAAAGATTATTGTGATATGGGTAGTTATCAGAAACCCGAAAGGGAAAACAAAATAAACGGTTTGGTGTTTTGTTGTGCTGTGATGCTTAAAATGCGCGATCCAAACCCAACTCCTCCTCAACCAAACCCCGGAGATCCCGTTCCACAGCCAGATCCAAATAATCCTGACCCGGTACCTGTAGGGAACCAATAGCATTGGTGATGCATCAGATTACATTTTTATCAAATAGCATGTGAGTAAATGATGGTTGGATTTGACCTAAACGAAACCATGCAATTGCCCATTACCATTTCAAGGAATTGATGAAAAGATTTCAGGATGCGAATTGGCTCAATAGCAACCCCTGATAACCAAATGTATTCTTGGCTCACCTTTACACTTGCCTTGTCTATAACACACTATGAAATATTCCTTGTCTTTGAATAAGTTTTTTGGGTTATACTTTTGTATTAATTACAAGATGCAAACATGATTTCGTTTTATAATAAATACATAGTCTTTCAGAAGTTCTCTTAACGAGAGTCTCGAAAAACATAGAAACAAACCATAACATATGTGCCCTGAAGGTGTTATACTGTTTATGGTATTCTCAAAATATATTTGATGTGCTTATCCTGGGGATTTTAAGTGCACGGGGCCTGTAGAATGGGTTTAACATTTAAGGGGTTAATGCATTTTGTATCAAACATTGATCAAAGACTATATAAGCATGCTTTATAAAAGAAAAATATGATATGCTAATCAAAAGTAAGATTACTAGTTTTTTAACGATAGTAATGATATCCACTTTCGTAACCACACTCATAGCAGGTCCCACCTCCTCAAATCTTTTGTCTTCAAGCACTTTAGATGCCATAAATGGATCCATAACTGACAATAATTACAATAGACATATGGCATTTGCAACAGCTGAAGGCGGCAACACAGGCGGCGGCGGAGATAGGCGGCAACACAGGCGGCGGCGGAGAT
>JADDOW010000097.1 GCA_016782225.1 Nitrososphaeraceae archaeon | reverse complement strand
AAGGAACAGTAAAAAGGACAATAGCATAGATTGCTATCAAAATGAGGCCAACAGCATATTTTTTAGGCAAGTTTAATATTTTCTATGAAAAATAACTATTCATAAACGTATAGAGACGGTAATCAAACCATTCTAATTCTCATATGCATTTTACTATCCATAATCTGAACGCATGATAAAAAGGTAGCAGATAACAAAAAACAGAAATAAAAACAATTGTAACCATAATACATATGGACTGCTAAATTCAATGGCAATTATTTCCCGCAAAATCATATATCCTTCGGTATAGACATTAGGTCATTGAAAGATAATGACAATAATTATGAAAAAATCAAGCACCTTGTAGAAGTGGATGATGACATATTATCTGTTTTTATTGTGGAATCGTCACAAATTAGGGACCTATACATTGCAAAGAATGCAAAAATAGATAGAACATACATTACCTCCATTAAGTCTATAGGTTTTGATGAAAATGATAAAACCAAGAGAGAAGAAAAGGGAACACTTTATGACAACAAACTCCTAGGCAAAATAAAATGGGTTGTATCTGAATATGATAATTTAAGAGTATTAAAAATAATGGAAAAAGACAAAATTGTCGTGGTCTTGGTAAACAGCGATACCCAACTTCAGCACACCATAGACAACATACTGGGATACTATTACCATACGGACGAAATACCGAAAAGTTTGTTTTGATGACTGAAGATATAACCCACATCCCTTTAGCTTTTACATAAACACCCATAGATTGGAGGCTGATTTCAATAGCTAAATGGCATATGTTATATTATCATAGAATAAATAATATCGTGTTAAATAGGCAATGGCAGCAGAATCTGTATTTATCCATGTAATAATATCACTTTCAATTTTACTGTTTAGCGCTAAAGTGTTTGCCGAAATTTTCCAAAGATTAAAGATGCCTGTTGTGTTGGGAGAACTTTTGGCTGGAATAATAGTTGGGCCCTATGCTCTGGGTGGACTGCCACTGTTTGACGGCAGACCACTAGTGGTATTGGATGAGACTGTCAAGCACATAGGCGAACTATCTGCCATTGTGATTTTGTTTGTTGCGGGATTGGAAATAACACCGAGGGAATTTATTAGGTGAGGTGCAGCTTCGTTTACAGTAGGGGCATTAGGTGTAATTGTGCCTTTTTTTGTGGGGCTTATCGTATTCTCCGTATATGGTCTTGAAGCGTTTGAAACCCTTTTGATTGCCACTGCCCTGACTGCAACGAGCATAGCAATATCTATTCAGGTATTAACCGAATTAGGAAAGATGCAATCAAAAGAGGCACGGCTTATTTTAGGAGCAGCAATAGTTGACGATATCCTTGCGATTGCTGTATTGTCTGTAGTGGTTACAATGGTTGAGTCTGGAAACTTAACTCCCGATATCATGGAAATTACATTACTAATCTTAAAAATATTGGGATTGTTTGCAGTGTTATTAATAGGTGCTATTTTCCTGGTCCAAGGATACTGCACCGAGAAACATTGTGGAAATCTCAAGGAAGCATAGAGGGAATCACAACTGCGATTTTCTTTGGGACAGCTGGTATCGCTGCGTATATTGGATTGTCTCCTATAGTTGGTGCTTTTGCAGTGGGAATGGCTGTAGCTAGCACTAAACTGATTAAGCAAATTGAAGAGTATGTCCATAGGCTGCAATTCATCTTTGCCCCCCTTTTCTTTGCAATCATTGGTGCCCAAGTAGATTTGCGAGGTATTAACCTAAATGTATTGGTCATTGCAGGGATAATTGTCGCAATAGACATATCTACAAAACTAATTGGTTGCGGCTTGCCCTCTTGGATATTCCTTAAAGACAAGGCCAAATCAATGAGGGTTGGAATAGGGATGATATCAAGAGGAGAAGTTGGTTTGATTGTGGCTGGAGTAGGCGTTACAACAGGAGCATTATCCACCGACATTTATACTGCAATAATCATCATGGTGGCAATAACTACGATAATAACACCAATATGGCTTAAGAAAGTATATCAAAAAGAAATGCTCTCATCCACATAAGAAGATAATAATTAAATAAAAAGGATTATTCATAGACAGAAGAATGATTTTTTTGAGATTGATTTAAAACATTATATAACCTTTTGCTTGCAGTATTGCTTTGAGATTTATTTATTTATAGCCTTTTTCTTTTGTATTTTCCTTCTCTTTTCTCTATCGGAACCGGTTTTCCTTCAGTTTTTGCATTGATTCTTTAAAAATGATATTGATGATGTTTGATAAAATGTTCTCAACCGGGTTTAGGTTCCATTCACTTTTGAATTACCTCCCACCCTTGTCCACTTCGAAAATGAAAGTTTTTGTAGATTTGAGCCTTTTCTATATATCTTAAATGTTGAAATAAAAGAATCGCCTTTTAATTGTAAAAAGTAAAAGGTGAACTAAGTATAAGAACTATCAATGAGTGGAATTTGGGATAGGATATACCAATCAGACAATACTTTCTTTGGAGAGGAGCCAAGCAGTTTTGCCACACTTTGCTTTAACCACATAAAACCAAACAATGTAATGAAGGTGTTGGAGATAGGAGCAGGTCATGGTAGAGACACAATGTTTTTTGCCTCAAATGGTCTTGAGGTAGAATCTCTAGACTACTCTAGTAGAGGTATTGAATTAATAAACAAAAAAGCACATGAGAAAAAGTTACGATTAAAATAACAGCTCTTTGATGTTAAAAAACCATTACCTTTCAAGATGCATTTTTGATCCGCATATTCACACATGCTTCTAAACATGAGGTTTTCACAGGCCGAACGCCATTCAATTTTTTCAGAGATAAGGCGCATATTATAACCAAATGGAATGAACTATTTTTCGGTCAGAAACCATAATTACCAATTTTATGATGCTAGGATTAAAGTTGAAGAAGGCATTTATGACATAATCGGCATTGAGGTGCAAATATTTTTATAAAAAGAAATGATGGATTTGATTGCAAGGAAGGATAAGCAGTATAGTATTTGTCAATCATTACTATAGAACCTACATTAATGAAATTACTACAAAAAGGATAGGTCAGATTAGATGAGTTGAGAAGAGAAATAGCCTAAACATTTTGTGCTACATCGCCCTATATCCGCTACAAACAAAAGAATTGCTTTGCAAGTCATGCCTTCCGTCCAAAAGGCAAACCAGGCCATTTATCCACTCAAGTTCCCTTTCGCCCGTAAACCATGTCCTTAGCACATAGAATTTACCGTTTTTACTTGCATCCTTTCCAACAAAGGATATTTTCTGTCCTTTGTCAGTTGTGAAAATCCCTTGCCAGTTAGAAATTGGCATTCCGTTTTTGTATATCATCGAATTTCCATAACCTTTTGCAGTGCCGCTTGGAAATGAATCAAGTCCTCTGATTTGTCCTGTCCAACTGCTTTCTCGCTCTACAATCCCATTGCCATTGCCCTAATATACAATTTTGCTGCTTTCATGTTTATCAACTTCTTCAAATAATTTGTTGTCTGCTGAAATCATAGACCTTTATGATTGAGATTTTTATTTTTATTGTTTTTCATAATCAAATACCGCTCTTAATCCATACGCCATGTCAGCAATCAAAATAATGCATATAACATATAAAATAAATTCATTTGTCATGTTAATCACAAAATATTCCATAAAGTCAAAGATCACAACCTGTTCATTATTCTTTCTTTAAATTTTTAACCTAGAACTATTACAAACATGAACCTTAAGCATTGTACAAAAATAAAATATGAAATTCTAATGAGTAGAATCGGATTCAAATGTATTATCTATCAATTCTTTTCCACATTCAAAACAATATTTCATATTAAAACTATCATCGACGATTCTTCCACTTTCACTTGCTGGTAAAGAGAACCTTAAAAATACTGAAGACCCAACATTCAATGCATTTATACTTTTTATTGGTTGTGCATCTCCACTTCTGTCATGGCCATATGTATATCCCTTTTCCATCAGTCGTTTTAGTTCTGCACAATTATCATGCGTTATACTGGACATTTATCCAGTATTTCATTCAAATGGTTTTATAGTTTTCTCTCAAATTAAAACGGAGATGGCATTTAGACAAGCATCCTTTTCTGTTTATATCAACATGATATACAATTTGCATTGCAACTATTAATAACATTATAAAGCCAAGGATATTTTGCTTTAGATGATCAATTTAATGTAATCAACTAAAATTTTAGCAACGATTGCCATTGTGTCATTATTAGGAACAATGATAACATTATCAACAACTAGCTATGTATCCATTGCAGCTGCAGCAGGCAAGAGTCAAAGCACATGTGGGTTACAAACACAATCAGATGCCATCCATGATTTTGGTGGGAGAATCGCAGGTGGTTTATTTCTGAAGCAGCTAAAAGTATCAATTTAGGAAAATTCGTAAGTCCTAATGCTTCAGATTGTAGTAACAACTAAAATAATGTTGTTGTAACTTGATTGGATCCTAACTGTTATTTTTTTATATATATTTACAATTGCATTTTACACATTGATGCTTATCCATTACAATTCAGATGAAGCCATAAACAAATACGTTGGGATAACTATATCCAGACAATCCCGCCGTGGGTGATGGCAAACAATCCTTCATTGAGTATTCTCTTGACCTTCGGAGAATTTCAACTATACTTTTACTTCTCTGTATGCATAAAACCAAAAAATCATCCAAAATTATTTTTACATCTTTTTCTCCCCAAAGTCAACTATTAACTTATTTTCAGACAAAAGTTAAAATTAAATAAATTAAAGTTATAAAACTGGTTGAACCCGTTTACCTACCCTACTCAAACCCCCTTGGGCACATGACAAATTTGACTATATTTGAAGATTCAAAAAAAACACCCATTAACAAAATGAGAAGACAGTATGAACTATAAGCTAAATAACAATATCTAAATTTTCTTTTCTGAAAAAACTACATCATATAAATTGCCATCTATTGACTTTGCGACATTAATATATCATTCATATGGATTTGCACTTTTGAGTTATTTAGCATTTTTTCAAATGCTTCCCTGCTTTTCCATTGGGCATAGTTTACCACCTTTGTTCCATCCGGGCTTTGTGGATATTTGCTGATATGAAACCAAGGGAAGGGGATTCCAAATTTACACATTTACATTTGGATGACCCACTGTTATAGTGGATATCCATCGGTCGGTGTATTTATTAAATTACATATTTATACTTTTTACAGTGTAATCCATATTAAAAAAAGACTTTATTTTCGTAAAAACAGTTTACAACAAGTTTAAGAATAATTCTAATTTGTTCCCTACCTACAAACAAAAAACAAATATTACATTATATAGAGAATTATATAAGATCAAAGATAATAATATTCTAAATAAAATTTTTTAAAGAATACTGTTTTGGTGAATTGACTGTTCTTATTTTGCTTAAATTGATCTTTTCCTATGATTATTCTTTTATTTGGATATTTCGGAGTCAAATTGATGGGCATTATAATGACATAATTGGGTATTGAGGATGAAAATAAATTACTATGGTTAGTTCCAAGAATACAACAATATGGTATCAATCAAACAATAACGATATCTATTATAATATGGCCCTTTAAGAAAAGGTTTTCAAGTTTATCCATTTACGTTTATATAAAAGATTCAATTTAGATTGCTGTTTTTCTGTAAATGCAATTAATTAAAAAATATATCACAACATTAAACAGATCTGAAAAAATAGGGTATTGTTTGATTTCTATAGGTCAAATATATTTATGCCGGATGATGTTCCAAATCGTGTTGGGTCAGTTCTTCTTTTGAGTTAAAGGAAAATCCTTCACACTTTGTACATTTAAATGGTTTTTCATTTTGAGATGACATTTAATTATTTTATTTAGTAATACATATAAAAAGTTTGATTCCTTATTATAAAATTTTAGGTACAATTATACACTATATTTTAGTTGTACAATATTCTATCTAAAAGTTATTATGCAAAATACTCCAAAAATAATACTTGCGAAAATTTGATCTTATTGTTATTGGTGGCGGTACAGGGTTAGATATTGCTAATGCTGTGTCTCAACATGGACTTAAAGTAGCAATTATTGAAAAAGACAGACTGGGTGGAACCTGTTTGAATAGAGGTTGTATACCCACAAAATTACTAATACATAGTGCGGATGTGGCTGAAACAATAAAATATGCAGAGATGTTTGGTATAAAAGTTAATGGATTTTCTGTAGATTTTGAGAAAATAATGTCAAGAGCAAATGGAATTACTGATTCCGATTCGGATGAAATAAAGAATGGATTGCAGCAATCAGAAAATCCGAAGCTCTTTACAAAAGAATGCTATTTTAGTGGAGAAAAAGAAATCACTTTTGTTTCAAGAGATGATGGAAGGGAAGACGAAGATGACTTTGAAATCATATCTGCAGAAAAGATATTGATTGCCACTGGAACTAGACCTAATATTCCAAAAATAAAAGGACTAAAAGATTCAAAATATATAACTAGTGATGAAGCATTACGCCTCAAAAAGCAACCTCGTGTCCTTACATTTGTTGGTGGAGGTTATATAGCATGTGAATTGGCACATTTTTTTGGAAGTCTTGGAACAGAGATTCATATAGTACAACGTAATAATGTCTTGATTCCTAATGAAGATCAAGATATCTCCAGTAAATTCACTGAAGTTTTTGCCAAGAAGTATAATGTACATCTAGGATACGATGTTGAATCAATTGCAGAGAATAACAATGGTAGTAGTGATGAAAGTAGGTTGCATATTGTAGCAAAAAACTCATCAGGAAACTCCCTTGAACTTGAATCAGATCAAGTACTCATTTCTGCAGGAAGAATTCCTAATGCATCTTCGCTTCACTTGGAAAAAACTGGTGTAAAAGTCAACGAAAAAGGTTTCATCATAGTTGACGAATACCTTGAAACAACTAAAAAAGGTATTTTTGCGCTAGGAGATGTTGTTGGTAGATATCAATTCAAACATAATGCAAATCTTGAAGCTCAATATGTTTATAGTAACATCTTAAACAATGACCGAAAAATCAAAGTAGATTATAATGCTATGCCGCATGCTATCTTTAGTTCTCCTCAAGTTGCAGGAGTAGGTTATACAGAACAGGAATTAAGAAAAAAGGGTATTGAATATCTGAAGTCTATATATCCATATATTCAGACAGGAATGGGTGAAGCAATAGAAGACAAAGATGGTTTTGTAAAATTCCTTGTTAATAAAAAGGATAGAAAAATCCTTGGTTGTCACATCATGGGAACTGCCGCTTCTACTTTAATACATGAAGTATTGGTGACTATGAGAACAGGTAAGGGTACAATAGATAGCATTAGCAAAACCATTCACATTCATCCCGCACTTTCTGAAGTAGTTTCTAGGGCCGCTAGCAGCATATAAAAAGACCAATAAAACAGCATTCTTTATATTTTTCATTTAATTTATGGCCAAACTGAATAATAACAAACAGATGCATTTATTTTAATATTAGGGAAGTAAAGCCGGCAATTCTTTATAATTAATGGGGTTATTACAAATGATATCTTGATGGCCTTTTCTGGAGGAAAACAAAAAGGGATTCAATAGGTTGATGAATAATGCGTCATTATACATTAATGTTCATACAGAGCAAAACCCCCTAGGTGCAATTAGAAGTCAAACAGTAAATAAATAAAACTACACTAGATCATAATTAAAATAACCAAGTATTTTTTAAAACCATGTAGCTCATTTTCTTTTAATATTGTTAACCATTTTGTTTTTGATGGATTTACAAGTAATATGATAATCCGCTTCAGATATCATTAAAAAAATTTGTATATTCATAAATATTTATTTAATATTAGAACGAAAAATACTAGAAAGTGAAAGTAAAATTCAGTTGGGCATCTGATGACACAAAGACTGAAATAAAACAATTTAATTCTATAGATGAAATGCTCGATTTTGCCTTTAACATATTTGATAGAATAATTATTCATAAACTATCCAAAAATTCAGAAAATATTAAATATGTTGCTGATAAAAACGGTATACCTTTTGATTTTTTTATAATGATTTATGATTATAATGTTGAAGATCATGAAGAAAAAAACAAAGTATTTCTTGTAGATAACATTTTTGAAAGTTGAAACATTTGTTATTTTACCATTTTATGTGAT
>JADDOW010000030.1 GCA_016782225.1 Nitrososphaeraceae archaeon | reverse complement strand
TTCTATCGCCCCTCAAAGCGATTCATCCTATGTAGATGACTCTGCCTCTACATCAGAGACAAATATTATAGCTCCCCAAATCAACTCCACCTCTACATCTAATGCAACCTCTGCAGCTCCCCAAATCAACTCCGCCTCTACATCTAATGCGGATATTATTACCCCTCAAAACGCTTTAACCTCTACATCTAATGCAACCTCTGCAGCTCCCCAAATCAACTCCACCTCTACATCTAATGCGGATATTATTACCCCTCAAAACGCTTTAACCTCTACATCTAATGCAACCTCTGCAGCTCCCCAAATCAAATCATCTTAGAAAGAAAACAATTTTCTCAAACTGCAATTATTATGTCAGTGCACCGGAATTATTGGCTCACAACATTACCTGTTTTGGATTTATCCAAAATAAGGCTACTTGGATAGAATTTTGAACATAATATAATAAAGATGTTAGCGAACATCTCACGATTGGGTTTACCTTTGAGAATACTTTAAAAATGAATAATTTGAAGTCCATGCAACAATGAACCTTCTTTTATGTATCTAATTTTAAACCTGGTTTTTACTACATGTTTATCCTATTACCTAGATGCCCAAAAGGGAGGGGTTTGAACTGGATGTGAAAACAAGTGGTTGATAAAAACGCAAAGGTGTATTTTTAACAACAAGTTGAGTGAGATATCCTATTTGAAAAAAAAAGGGAATTCGCTTCTGTAAATGATGAATCTTTCTTTCGTGAGCGATTTGAAACCGATGAATTCATAAAAGAAGCAAAATTATGGGGTAACAAAATCCATTATCCATTGTTATTGAATATGTACAAAACCACAAGCCGGTCACTGTTTCCATGGAAATGGTGCTTTGTTTTGGATGGAATGAAAACGCATGAGCCCTTCTTTATCCGATGACTCTTGTCCTGAATCTGAATATACCCTTCCCCTTCTATAACAAAATATATCTCGTCTGCCGAATGCGGCCCTTGTGTGTCTCTTTCGCCCGGGTTTAGCCTAAGCAGCCCTGCATCAAAGCTATTGGTGTGCAAAAAGTCTAAAAAATATGTATTCACACCTGTTTTGTCTAGTTCTGACAATACTGAATCTGTATCAAAAATGCTATCCATATTGGCTATAATGCGGTTTCTGAATTAGTGTATTGTTATAATCATTGGAGCAGCAGCTGATTGTTGAAAATAAGTGGATACAATCACTACGATACTTCTAAACTGTCCATACCCTGATGCCTCAAAATCCATATTCCAATATCCTATGAAACCTGTTTGTCTTGGTCTTTTTGTTTCAACTGACCAAATTATGCATTACATATAATATTAGCAGATACTAAAAAAATATGTGTTATTTGATGAATAATGGAATGGACGATAGACACCGATCTTTCGGTACGTTATGGCTAATGTATCTTTACATGAGTCAGTCCAGAGACTGAGGTTGAGAATCTGTAATGATAAGATAAATGACCTAGAAGCAATATGTTACGTTGTTATAATGAACCTAAATCATTGGTGTGAATTAGATGAGCTTATCTATGTTTCACAAACAGACGAAGAGCACAAACAGTATTCGGGACTCAAATACAGTGAAAAATTGATAGAACAGATTGCACAAATGAAAATAAGAAACTCCGCTATATTTGTCGATTTTTTTTCTCATCCAAGGCCCCTTTTTCTTGGTGCTGTGGAAGACATTGCTTACTCTAAAACAAAGAGCCTTGAGCTAGAATTACACAATGCAAGAAACACAAAGATTGTTTCCTCAAGGCACATGTTCAAGGATTTTCCGGTAAACTGGAGCACTTGGAGACAATTCAATAGTTTTGAAAAAGTACCCAATATCCGAAAAGAGGTATTTGATGAGTTTATTGAAAAAACCAAACACATAGCACCAATTATAGAAAACAGGTTTTCAACAATAAGGCAAGTCTACCAGGAAAATGCAATTGGCAACGGGGTAGATGGAAAAGAACATCATGATAGGCTAGATCCAGTTTCTGCTTACCTAGAAAATGAAAACATATCATATGAAAAACTGGTAGAATTTGTCAAATCTATGGGCCAGAGGGCAAAGAAACCATTCAAAGATGCGTTATCTGATATTGGCAAGGGAATCCTTGGTAAAGAGCCAGAATATTATGATGACTTTTATTATTTTAGAAACAAAGCCTATTCCGAAATTGATGGCAATTTCCTAAAAACAGAACCACTTGGCGAAGTAAAAAGGATATTGACAAACATGGAATTTGATTTGTCTAGGATCTGTTTCGATACCGAAGATAGAAAAGACAAATATCCCTCACCCATATGCTTCTTTGTAAAAATACCTGATGACATAAGGGTGCTATATAAGAAAGAGAGTCCGTATTTTGACCTTCAGGCATGTTTCCATGAAACCGGGCATGCCATGCATGCCAGTTCCATTGATGCAACAAGCGAGTATTGGGATAAATACAGGATCCCAATGGGTATGGCAGAAACCTTTTCTATCTTTTTAGAAAGGTTGACAAAAAACACTGGGTACATATCGTCATCATTATCCGATTCGATAAAAGATCAGAACAACCTCGACAAACTAACATCGAGAAACCGTTTTATGGAATTGTTTTTTGTTACGTTTTACGCGGCAAATTCATTGATGAAGCTGGAATACTGGAAGGAAAACCTGTCAATAGATAAGGCGTCTGAACTCTATGCACGGCTAATAAAGGAATACACCGGATTTGAGATACCTGGGGAATATTGGCTGTTGCACCATATTTTGCCTGAATCCATAATGTATGTTCCAAGCTATCTGCTTGCCGCAGTGAGGGCATCAGAACTTGATATTTATATTGGAAACAAGCATGGGGAGAAATGGTGGACAGAAAAAGAAGCGGGAAAAGACCTTAGGGAAATAATGAAACATGGAGCAAAGATGGATTTATCGGTATTCTCAAAACTAGACAGCAACATGTTTTTACAAGAGATAACAACATAGCAGCAGAAGCAGCAGCAGGAGGCATATACATAAGTACCGATATCGCTATACGGTATTATTTCACAGTAGCGTCTGTCCAAGTGTCGCAAATCAAGTTTCTCTACTATGGCGGATCATTGGATTTGGAGTGATGGGTACGGATATGGATGCGGCATGTTTCTTTGGGAAGAAACGAGCTCAAACAAAAACGATGTGTCGAATTTATAAAAAAAAATGAAAAACGCCATCTGGAATACGGATATAAATGCTATGTTAATATGGTAAGATGTGGTAAAAGATCAGAATTTAAAGTCAATAAAGTCGGTTTCATGTATTGGCCTGAATATGTTTAATGCGATTCTGATAACACTTTGCTAAGTAATACTAAATCGTCGGTACTATATGTTGCCAAAATAACTTCAGAGATAGGATAGATTTGAGTCAAAGGGGATACAGAATTGCAATGGCAGTCAGAGTCCTTTTTCTAATGAAAACATTGCTTTAATATATTAAATATTACTACTCTGCTGAGCACCATTATAACTTCCATATTTTTCATAATGAACTAGTGCATCGATATTGATTCTTTCAAACTTTCCAGGTTTTTCTGCAGGATAGCCTATGCAAATAATCCCTATTGGTTTGACATCTTTTGGTAATTCAAGTATCTCTGATACTTTGTTATCTTCAAACGCCCCGACAAAGCAAGCGCCAATTCCCTCATTTACCACAGTAAGCAAAATGAGCATTGATGCAAAAGCCCCATCTGTTATGCTATAGAATTCCTTTCCGCGATTGCCATACCGTCCCACGGAGCGAGATACATTGGAACAAACCACAATCAGCACAGGGGCTTTTTCTACATATTCTTGATTTACAGCTGCTTTTCTTAATTTCTTTTTTGTTGCATTATCCTTGACTATTATAAATTCCTGAACCTGGGTGTGACCTGCACTGGGTGCTGTATGGGCATTTTTGATTAGCCTTGAGACTATTTCGTTTGGAATTTGCCTGCCCAAATCGTACTCTCTTATCATCTTTCTCTTTCTTACAACCTCGTCAAAATCCATATTTGCATTTAACCTTGTGGTTAGAGCCCCTTATGTTTCTCACTGATATTTGACATGCTATGACATTTTACGAAGATGTGAACGGAAACAGACACAAAGAAACATGAAGCAAAAATGGGACATCAATACTTTCGTCTGATATCTGCTATCAATACTACAACATGGAATTGAAAAGGAAAAGACGATTCGACCATGGCTTTTTTTAACAACGCAAAGGAATACCACGTAAATGGGAAGTTGCTTTGGGTATCGGATTCTCCTCGATAAATAAAGCATTGATTAATGGGAATTGAATTCTATGTGCCGTATGGTTGGCTACCTTATCTTGCTTTGACTGTATTATTCATTATTCAAGTAACTATATCTTTCATCTAGACCTGATTTTTATTTGCGCTGTTAAACTACAAGCGGAAATACCAACACCATGATCTCCCAACTTTAAAAATACCATTCTATACTGCGGAAGATGAATACAAACTTGATTTTTTAACACAAAATTGAAATCCCAAGCGAAATACCATCAATACTGGAGCCTTATCCCCTTTATCATCAAATTATGGTTTATCTAAAGTATTTGCTTATGGTAACTATTATCTGGAAAAATTAGCCATTGGGCCGGAAAAATTTATGGTGTTTAAGGAAAGATTTAGTGAAGAATAATTACTAGAAAACTGTTGCGGATTTAGTTGTGCATATAGTGTAGCTGTAAGTTAAAGGACAGGTTCATCTCTGCTGAGTATAATAAACTCCGATTGCATCAATAAAAACAACGGTTTTAATGGAAAGAAATTCTTTCAGCTAAAAGTTCATTCTAAAATAAAAACAATTTCGAGTCTATAGGCATCTCTAAATATTTATAGAAAATTTACTTTTGCAAAGACAAAAAAGGGTTTTCTTGTATATGCTGCCTAATATTTCATGTCTTTTCTCAAGGCCTTTGAAATGTGAAATTTATTGCATCAAAAGAGGGCACCCGCCATAATTATAAAATCTGTAATGTAAAACAGATCCCAAAACCATGAAGTATGGTGCCCTTTCACAAATTCATGAACATATCCGTTATCCGCAATTGAATTAAATAACAGCGATAGTGATGAGAGAATCCAGGGTATGGAATTCTCATAATTGTGATATAGATTTGCAAGGATCAGAAGGGATGGGATTATTAAACATAAGTCAAGAATTGGGTATGATATTGAAGTTACTATTTCTAATTGATTTGGATTATTATCTACTGCTGATGTTCTATTTGGTTCAACTGAAATTCCTATTGAGATGATGGTGTAAATTATGTAAGATACTATGAATAATGCCACAATAACTAATGTTTTTGGAATGATCTTTGTGTGTAATGATATTATTACTGAAATTAAATGTAAAATTAAAAAAAGATATCCTGTCAGCTAGATGGCATCTGCAATGGAGAATCCATTCGACACCTCTATTTCCTCAAAATAGCAATAGTACATTATTGAAATGTTTGCCATAAACCATGATGCCAAACCTAGGGTTAGAAAAAGGAATGACTTGCCATGTAATCCATGTAATCCATGCCTGCAAATTGCAATTATGCCCAAACTGGTCGCAACCGCTGCTGAGATGTTTAATGTCCAAAGAACTGTAGCATGCTTGTCTTTGGCATTAGAGAAAATGACTATGGAGTTTAATACTATGGATGCTGTTATTAGCGCAAGAATAAAAAACTTTAAAGTATTTCTAAATTCGGTGTTCTTATCGACGACAGGTGACTTGATTGTCAAGTTTCTCTATATGATTTTTGTTTATATTCAAATTCGTATTTACTGAGATAGATCTATTTTTGAAAAGAATTTTCAAAAAAGAGGATGTGTATCTTGATTTATTTAATAATCTGCTGTATGGTGTGGCTTTTTATCCTCTTGTGGAATGTGTGAAAAGTATGTTAAATGCAAAAAAAGATTGGATTATTCTATTTGATTTTTTTTCATTCTGAAAAATTGCTTGCTATGTAAAAGAAATTAAAATAGGCAAAGCAATAGCCTGAGTATGTTTTTACAAAATTACATTACTTAAACCAGTTTAACCAAAAGGAGTTATCATCAGGAGCAGAATCCATCAGATAGTCCGGTGCTTTAGCAACAATTGTATCATTTACTCTGACCATGACCGCGGTAGAATAATTAAAAGAAAAAGTATTTCCCAAAAATGACGGATCAATAGAAACTACCACACTGCTTTCTGGCATATCTTTTAACTTTGATAATGGTAATGAATATTGATTATTTGTATTGTTGAAGACAGCCAAGTACCAACCTTTATTATCAAAAGAAGAGTCATTTGCAAAGTTGGGAATGGTTATAGTATAGATTTGTCCCTTACCACTTACTAGGTCGTTTTGGCTTAATAGCCAAACATACGCAGTCTCAAATCTCTCATTATGATTCGGATTGCCATCTAATTGGATAGTAAAAAGTAATCTGTCATTACTGACTCTGTAAACCTCACTGGAAATTATATCATGGTAGTCTTGAACTGATGGCATTATTGCAGTTTCATAAAGGCTTAACAGTTTGGCGTCATTTTTAGCGTCTTTTGTTTTGCCAATTAACTGTTTTGCTGAAGGAATTATTTCATTAGGTGGATTATATTTAACAGAATGTGTTTGTAATATGGCAGTAATTAGAAATGAGATTGCAACTGCAATGATAAATGATGTAATTGTACTCAATGAGATAATAGTTTGTGGATTCATGTTATAACAATAGTTAGGATACATTTAGATAACTCTGATATTCATAAAGTATTCTGATCCATTAATTATCCATTGACTTTACTTTGACTACCCACACAAATACAATCAAACCTTGGTATCTCGTTTAATTAGTCGGCCTAAGGGGTTTGAGTTTGGTGGGTAAAGGGGTTCAAGTGTTCTTTACAGTCATATATAGTGATTTAACCTTCTTTTTTCATTGTATTCAATCTGGTATGTCAAAAAGCATGGGTTAATGAAGTTCAGCTGGGTCAAATAGCAAAATTCAAAACTATGCTTTTTTTAAGGAAAGAGAAGGAAAAAATAAAAGTTTAGCAAAAAGAGTGAAAATGCCAAAAGACTTGGTCAAAGATAATCATATAGTTAAACCGTTTATTATATCGGCGCTGATTTTTTTTCTTGTTGGATCCTTTATTGGCTCTATATGGTTTGCGTCTATCTTAAATGCAAATATTCCCATAATTAACGGATCTGTTTTTAGCTTGCATCGTGTGTTTCTAGTAGAGAGCGGCCTCACAATTTTAATCATGGGAATCGGATTTATGATTATACCTAGATTTAGAAACGTATCTATTGGCTCACATGCAATAATAGGGATTTCTTTTTTGTCGGTCATTGTTTCCACTTTTCTTGTGATTGTTTCCACAACCAATGTACACGACTTGTCATTAGATGAGGAAATCATATTCATTTCCGAAATCCTTAGATTTTTTGGCATATTGCTGTTTGTTGGGAAGATAATAGACACCTTAAAAGTCAAACCAAAACTGCTGAGAACTGCGGATTATTTTGTAGGATTGTCCTCCATATGTCTATTGATGTTATCTGTCTTGGGTTTGCTTAACTTAAATGACAACACATTAACGGATATAGAATTTCATCTATTGTTTCCGGTAATTATGATATTTGGAATAGAATACAAAACATTGCCCTCATTTATGGGTTTTATAAGGCCTAGGGAAAAAATGGGTGTGCTGTCTCTGTTGCTTTTAATTACCGCTTTTGTTTTAGGCATTGCTGCAAAACTTGGCATTAGCGACAATGTCGCATTGCCACTTTTGTTTAACCTGTTTATGTTTTCCTCTTCAATAACATTTAGCATTTCTGTTTACGTGTACAACAACTACGAAAACAAAAAACATATTCTTCAGTCTGCAAAGGATAAAAGGGAACGATTCCTTTACACAATGCATCACACCCAGGTTTCTTTTTGTTTTTTGTATATTGGTATTGTTCTGGGGTTGTTGTTTTATGTATTTGACGAAAAATTCATGTTTTATGACCTATCCATTCATTTTATTGCAATAGGGTTTATAGGAGTCACCATTGCCTCCTACCTTCCCATGATGCTTGCGCCAATATTGGGTAAACCAATTGCTGTGAATAGGTTTTATAAAGTGCCACTGATACTAATAATAATATCCCTACTAACAAGAACAGTGGGTGTGGTCTATATATCCTATTTTAATGGCAATGGATTTACCTTGTTGCATGCATTGACAAGCATATCTGGTTTTTTGACAATGTTGGCCATAGTAGTTTTTGTCGCATTGATGTACAAATCAATTAAATCAAACATTTAGAATCGTTTTTTACAATAAATCCTATATGCTTTGGTGAACTCTAATGCATATGCGCTTTCTATGATGATAAGGTGTTTTGGAAAATTAAGATAGTGCGGCCTATTTTTGTTTTTGCCTTGTCAAGTGTTTCTGAACCTGGTTTTCCTTTGGCAATAAATAGATGGTAGAAATGAAGTCTTCGATTACTTTCCAAATAAAAAGAAGAAATGGAAATATGCTATAAAAATACCGTGCCAGTTGAAAATATGTTAATTCTTTTTAATGAATGTGTGTTTTTTATCGTGTGTTGGAGTCTGATGTGCAAATTTTGTACAATGCATTAAACTGCATCAGTTATGTGATTATAGACATATGTGCATGTTGCTTATCCTTAAAACCGCCGATTAGTGTTTGTCAGTTTTCTAGGTTATTGATAGATAAAACTCATTTTTATATATGATGCGTTTGTTAGTAGTTTGGATATCAATGAAATCGATAAATATTGTATTATTGATACTTATTGTGACATCTATTTCGGTAGGATCTCTAGTATATGCTGATAATTTGTATGTAAGAGCTCAAGAAACAGGAAATAGTGTTATTTCATCTTTTAATGCCACAAATGGAAACGGAAATGGAAATGTAACAATTGGAAACCTGATCTATGAGGGTAGGGGTGAAATCAACAGTCAAACGGTATTGCAGGGACCAACCGTTCAAACATCATTTTCATCAAACGATACCGTAATTACAGGCATCAATAATCAAACAGTTACAGAAATCGGAACATATACATCCACTCCAAAAGCAAATGGGGTACTCTATGGCGAGGGGAAAGGTGTAATGACTGGACCAGATAACGAGATTTTGACATGGACATCCCAGCAGATAGGAACCATGACTCCTCAGGGAAAAATAGTATTTCATGGGTCAATGTTTTTTAATGCATTGTCACCAGTTGGTAGCCTGTCTTTTCTGGATAACATGCCAGCAGTTTTCACATTTGAGGTGGATGCATCAAAGAACACTGTAACTAAGGTATGGGAACTAAGATAAAGGATAAAACATATTTTTAGTCGTTTTACTTTTCTTTTTATCTCTCCCAATGTTTTAACGTCTTATCGATGACTACTGCTAATCGGGTAAAACCAATTATATCAAATATCAGGTAAATTACTTAATATTAGTAATAATAATGGATAGAAAAGAATGGATAACAAATAATGTTTCTAAGCTGGTGGTGGCTGAATTTGCAGTGAATCAAGCATTTGCTGTACTGTTGGCAAGTGGGTTGCGAATTTTTGTGTATCTGCGTTAAAAGATACTAGATATACCTTGTTGTCTATAACTGTCCATGTTTCCATAACTTTGAGATTTACTGGTGTGTTTGGAGTTTCCTGATTGGTTGGTGAATATGTTATTCTGTGGCCGGGCTTACCTGCTAATGTATTGGGATTGGATTCATCGATCTTGACACCCTGTTGCTCTAATGTTGAAAGGTAAGTCTTTGTATAGCCATCTAATGAGATGGTGGGTGCATAGGTGGTTACCAATAAACTAACACTTGCAGACGGTATATCAGTAAGGTTTTTCAAGGGGGGGTAAAACCCTATAATGCCGTTATAAACTGGAATTGCACTAGTGGAGGCAGTCCAGTCTTTTGGATATTGAATATTGATTCCGTAGTTGGGATTCTCATAACTTTGTACATTGGTTGGACCTGGTGTTTGTGCTATCGATGTTGGAATGCTATACAAGATAAAAACAATGGCAAAGGTCATGGATAGATAAAAAGGCAATAATTCTGGAGATGCAAATCTTTTAGTTTTGAGCATAACAAAAAAAACGTTTACTTGCATGCTATTTAAGTTTGCCATTTTTACTTTTATGGCAATGGTGTTGCATTCTTCATTTTATTGCTATATTTTAACAAATTATATGCTATTGATTTGATTTTATTCTATTCTATTTCATAAACATTAAAACCTACTGTTGTCTTGTTACAATTAGTACTATAGAGCGAATCTGAAATTGCAGTTTAAATATAATAACATAAATTTTATGTCATGGCGGATACTTCAATTGATGCAAAAAAAGTTTATTTAAATAAAATGAGCCAGCATTTTAAAGAAATCGCCGAAAGTCGTGCTGGCAACGAAACACAAAGAGCAATAGCAAACACTCTTAGTAGGAATGCTGATGTCATGGCGGATATATACTCTATAATAGAAAAACTTATGGCAGAACTAAGATATGTTAAAAGTGAAAATGAACAATTACGTCAAATGATTTTGCAAATGAAAAATAAATAAATTATAAAGACAATCCGTTATCTTTTATTATTGTTAGTGTAGTTGTATGTTCTTGATGACGATTTAGATTTGAGTGTTATGTATTATATTATATCTTTATTGTGATGCATTTGTTAACTTCTCAAATAATTGTGTTGGTTGTCTTCCATCCGTAATCTAATTACTTTACTTAGGGGGCACAAAAGTAGAGATATGAATTGAATATATTTTATATCTAGAATCTATATCATATCTGCATTTTCATTTCATACCTATTCTAAATCATTATCCGCAATTATAATTGTGAAGTTTTCAAATTATCTTGTAAATAGTTCTGAGCCATCTTTCAACTTTGTATTTACCGCGTACATGATGATTTAATATACTAAAAGTTTAATGGGTATTTACTTGAATTTATTGTAAATTATACGTCATGCCTAATCTTTTTTACCTGCATCAGGATTTTCCTTGGTTTCTTTTTCATGTAAAATATTCCAAATCCATTCGAAAACAAAACAAATTCTTTAGTAAGGAAGATTGGAATTGGCTGAACTTGGGGATTATCTTTTTGGATATGATATTTTGATTTGGTGTAAATGGCTAAAAAAACCCTATTAAATTAAGCATTAAGGTAATTTACCATTGAGATCCATTATATATGCGGTTTGTAACCTGCAAATGTTATATTATAACATTAAAGTAATACAATGTCCGTTAATTATTATAGATGTTTTTCTTGGGACAAAATTGCATGATAAAAGAAAATAATCATTTAGGTTTGGTATCTATTTTCATATTGTTTTCATCATTGTTATTAACTACCACAACATTCCCTCCATCTGCATCTGCTTTCATAAATCAAAATCTCCTTGGGCTTTCCCCAAACATGCCTGGAACAATAGCACCGATTAGTCTTCAAATAGGTTCACCATACCCGGGTTATGGTGGGGGATTCGGCGGATATGGCGGCCAAAGCTTTGGTACCGGATTAACCGGGCTTTTGCCGCAAGTTTTGGGATTGGGGACAGGTTACAGTATCGGCCCTGGTTATGGTGGGGGATTCGGCGGATATGGCGGTGGATATGGCGGCCAAAGCTTTGGTACCGGATTAACCGGGCTTTTGCCGCAAGTTTTGGGTGGTATTGGCTCATTGTTTGGCCAGGACTATGGATCGGGTTACGGCATGGGGGGTGGCTACGGCTATGACCCTGGTTATGGATCTGGTTTGCAACCACGTGGTGATCCCGGCTTATCCGGCCTGTTGGGTGGTGGTATTGGCTCATTGTTTGGCCAGGACTATGGATCGGGTTACGGCATGGGGGGTGGCTACGGCTATGACCCTGGTTACGTATATGGCAATGATCAGGGATTTTCGGAATTTGAAACAAACAATGACCCATTTGATTTAGGGTATGGTGGTAACGAAGCTCAGGACTATGGTTTGGATATTTCTGAATCATACTCAAATACACCTGTTGAGGATCTGAGAGCATTGGATTCGCCATCCGAAGACCCTTTCTTCTTCGGCGGGGGTGATGACTTTTCACAATCACCTGTTGAGGATCTGAGGGCATTGGATTCGCCATCCGATGACCCTTTCTTCTCCGGCGGGGGTGATGACTTTTCAGAATCGCCTTTTGGGGGTTTTTTTGGTGGGTGACCTAATCCTCTTTCTTTTTAGCAAAGGATTTAAAAACAACTAATTATTATTTGTGATTATGATATCTTGTTTTTTAAATGAAAATGTAGATATGTTATTATAAATTGTTTTATTATTCCTTTTATATGGATAATCAAGCAGACGGCAGCAGCGGCAGCAGCGATAACACTGAAATTAGATTGCTAAAAGATGACTCAAACCTTAACCATTCATTTTCTCAGGGTGAAGATATAGCAAAAACAATTCCATTGTTTGCAGAAAACTTTGACGTTACAAAAAAAACCGAAGAAACACAATTAGTCCTGGCAAAAAAATGGGTGGATTCGACAAAAAAAATCGAGATACCCATAAAATATGAGGAGATTCTGATCAACGGAAAAGAGTTTGATCACTACAACGAGAAGGAAATAACGGAAATCCTTTCAAAAATAAAGGACAAGATAACCCATGTTTTTTCACACTCTGAGGATAAAGAAAACGGAAAGGAAGGTGGTGGCCCTAGTGGTGGTGGCGGGAATCCACACAGCAGCAGCAGCAGCCCCACCGCGTCACCAAGTGACATAGAGGTTCGCGAATATAGCGGGCAATCGCCAGATGTGGAAGCAACCACAGATCAAAGCAATGCAACCCACGGTAGAAGACCGATGCCTTTATCCATTAGTGGCGGAAATGGCGGCAGCGTTCCATATGAGGAAAAAGGCGACAACATTGTCATACCATTGTGGGGCGAGGAAATAGTGATAAACAAAAGGATGGTGAAACTTGGTGAAATCGTCGTAAAAAAATACGAAGGCATCGAGAAGAGGAAAATAGATGTGGATGTCAAAACGGAAAAGCTGACTATAAAATATCCAGATAAACGCAAAGAAGAAATAATATAAAAGTTATATTTTAATTATATATTTCATTATCTGAATATAGTAGAAATGTCTAATGATAATAATGTAGATAATAACATTGATTGGAACACCGTATTAAAAAAAGAGGCGATAGGAACTGGTGGTGTGGATTTAGGTGAAGTCTACGGGGTGGGGGACGCATACATTATAACACAAAAAGGTTTGTCAAATAAGAAATGGTATCATATACCCAAATCATCGGCAGAAAGCTTTGACGGAAATGTGCTTCGGCTAAAAGTTAACGAAAGTGACCTATTAAGTTTTGAAAAAACTGAAGACCAGGAAATCAGGGATAACTCTTCCCCTGCAAGTAATTTATCCGATATGTCTAAAGAAACGGAAACAACAGTTCCTTTGATGGGAGAAAACCTTGAAGTTGTTAAACATGTTACTGAAGATGATATACATATAACAAAAGAACCCATAAGGGAAACAAGAACCGTTGAGATTGAGCTAACCCGAGAAGAGATTTCAATCGAAAGAAGACCTGTTCAAAAGGATTCATATTCTAGTCTAACGTCGGTGCAGTCCCATGAACAAAACCCTGACGCATCACCGATAGATGGGCCTGTAGAAACCAGAACCGTAATATCAATTCCATTAAAAAGAGAGGAACCTGTAATTACAAAAACTCCATATGTCAAAGAGGAAATTGTCGTAAAAAAGAAACCTGTTTCAGAAACAAAATCAATCACTGAAGATATAACTTATGAAAGGGCCAAATATGATAATAAAGACGATGCTGTAGAAAACACATAATAGATATCTATTAGTTTATGCCCAAACAATTTGTGTGCATTACATAAGTACTAGAAAAAGGATTGGTATAGAATAGAATATCAAACAAATCGCATTTATCAAGTTGGGGCATTCTAATCAGTATCCTTTTTGGTAGCCATTAAAAATGTCAAATAGTCTTGCTCTATTTCAAAGCTAATGAGACTATCCATAGCATGCAAATCACACAGGCTGGGGTCCCTAATAGGATGATCATGTTGGCTCAAAATAACCTCAAAAAGGGCATAAAATGCTTTTCTCTTGGGCATGTGATAGAAGAGAACCCCTTGTTTCATGTTTGTTGAGAGCGTACTGTATAGTTAAGCTGCTTTTGTTGATCATTCCTAAAACCATATGAATCCAAATCACATCTATCTTGCAGAAAACACATGCATGTATAGAAATATATCGATGGCATATGGCAGACAAATTGTTTGACTAATTATATTCTATTTTGATGTGTAGATGTGTTATTCAACCATTTTTCACAAATTAGACTTTGTATCTTTTGATCCTGGCGGTTTTAGTAGCCATAGATAACTAATATGCTTTTTTCATGTTGTCCTACAGCCAAGTAATAACAATGGGTTCTTTGATAACACATTTTTTTTGCTGATGAAAAATTACCATCAGTGAATATGAGTTTTTTGGGGTGGAATAAAATTTAATAGAAAACCATGTTAATGCCCTCTTTAAAATATCTGGACTTTAACTAGATAATTTCCTGAACGAACCTCTTTTTTATATTCCTGATAAGTAACAACAAAAACTAATCTGCAGATTGATTGAAAATAGTGAAACTAATGATGGTAAAGAAAGCATAACCCTGATGGATTTAACAAAATGGTTGTTTTCTTTCTTGAACTCGGCTTGTTTTTAATAGGTTTGAATTCGCATTTATGAGACCTCCGTTAATGTCGTTATGCTTATTCAATACTTATTGGCAAATTAAAACATGAGCATGTTCGAAGTTATTCTCATGATTTCCAATCTTCATTGTGTGTTTTAAGTTTCCTTATTGCCACTGACCTTTCCAAATAATTCAATTCAACAATGTCTCAAAGAAAACCCTGTGGAGGTTAAGACCCGAGAAAATGCCAAGTTGTTGTCCTGCTATCTTATGCCCCTACTATACCAATTACTTTATCATTTACGGCTTTTATGAATTGATTTGGCTCAATGGGTTTCCTTAGTATGTCTATGGACTTGACCTCTGAGTATATGCTTGTCAGCTCATCTACCGCATCAAGACCTGTCATAAATATTATTTTCAAAGACGGATTTAATATCTTTAGCATTTGATAAAGCTGTATGCCGTTGATATCTGGCATTCTGATGTCTATTATGGCCAGCTTGTGATGGGGCGGACTACTTAGGTCCAATAGGTGTTTTAATGCGGTCTTTGAACTTGAGAATGCTTTGATGTTGCTGTAGCCTTCATTCTTTAACAATAGATAAAAGCAAAAAGCAAGTCTGAATTATCATCCACCAAAAGAATGGGTGTAGAGTACAGGGTTTTTTCCCTATTTTTGAATTTGTATTTGTTTGAAGGCTGTCTTTCGAAACCATCACTGCAGTAGCCGTCTTCATTGTAATTGACAGCAGGGTTGCCGCTATTGTTTTCGCTGTCAACTGTTGTCTTTTTGCCATTTGTGTTGTCAACTTCTTTTCTTATCGTCAATACCCAGTTTTCCAACTTTTTCTCCTCCTCCTCATCTCCTCCTCTTCCTTCTTCTTGATGTTGCTTTTTGTGATACTGAACCTTGAGCACTATGTCTTTATTGTAAATGTCTTGGTAAACCATCACCTTGTCTTCAGGATTCAATGGAATCACCCTTTTTACTTTTTTGGTTAGAGTTAAGCGTGATTGCTTGTCTACCAAAAGCACATCTATCGGGTTTAGCCTTTTGTTGTCAAATGAGGTGTCTGAACCAAAAGAATAATGGGAAGAATTGGATGATGATGATGCAGGCAATAACGGCTGAGCAGCACCAACAGAAGAAGTGACAATGTCATTTTGTTTCCTTTTTTCACTGGTGTGCAAACAACTACATTGCTGTATGCGCAGTTTATATGTTTTTATGTAAATCCACCCAAATTCACCATAAATTGAAAGCGCCATATAAAAAATTTATTTTATTGGATAATAAATAACATATTATTTAATAAATATTTAAATAAATGATAATAATCATTTAAAATAATAAATTTATAGAATTTTTCATACTTTACTTCTTTATATCTATGAAGATAGAGTGTTACTATATGAAACAAGTAACTTCCAAAGGAGTTCTTAGAATAGGCCCAATTTTTGCAATACTTATGCTGAGTCTTTCAGCTTTACATTTCTCATTTGAGGGCATAGCAAACTCACAACAGGCAAATACTGGAGGGGCAGCAAATAGCCAATTCGCAACTAAAGCCGAATTAGCCGCAGTTACAAATGCATTGAATGATCAAGCAAACACATTGCAGCAGCAAGCAAACACATTTTTGCCTTTTGTTGTCAAACAGGGTTTCTGAACCAGAAAATAATGGAGCGAAAATGATGATGATGATGATGATGTCGATATCGGTTGAGCAGCACCAACAGAAGAAGGTACAATGTCATTTTGTTTCATTTTTTTCATTTTTACACTAACATCTGCATCGGTGAATGCGCAGTTTATATGTTTTTAGGCAAATCCATCCATATTCACCATAAATCAAAATCATAGCCAATATTGGAATAAGAGAGAGGATAACAAACTAGTTAATTAAAAAACTTGACGGAATTCATCATCGCTTCTGATGTTCATTCATCAAATGATTTAATGTCGGCTCTTATAAAGAAGTAAAATATCTTGTCCGCGTTATCGGCAAACACATGCTTAATAATCACATTGCCACCAATGTCATAACCATATAATACAGAGGTATAAGCTGATCCGTTAAAGTTTGGGTAAGTTATGAGTGCTAAATCTCTAAATATGCTTTCATTTCCAAAAACAGGTATCGCAATGTTGTCTTTTTCATATTGTGTATATTGTAATGCGTTTGTAATGTTTTGTTGTGAAGGTGATGATTTGTTTATGATGACTATTTCGAATGTGAGTAGTTGGTCGATAGGGAAATAGATGTCTCTTTAAAGCGCGATTGATTTGATTCTACATTTACTGGTGCAGAGCCTGTTGGTGGATAGTCTATACTGAATTTGTTGACAGGATCAACATATGTTTTCCATTCTTGATGCGCATAACTATAGCAGGGGCCTGAGACATCAACTAAGAGCCCGTTAATCAACATCATCGTTACCAAAACCGAATGTTTTAACACCATGTTGATAATTCAATCTACGGATATTCTGTTTATAAAATATCTATCAAAAAAATACCCAAAGATATGCTCCATATCAGAACGGCATTAAACGAAGAAAACAAACTTTCTAGTTGATCAGAAAAATGAAAGTCCAAGCAATAAAAAACTTTTATAGAATTTCTGGAATTTATTTTGATGAGGACATTTTGGTAGTCACCGGTCTGAATTGAAGTAAATTAGATAAATGACATGTCGACAGTTAGAGCAATTTGCAATTGCATAAAAAATCTCTATAACAGCCCATTCAGCGTATCTTTATGCTATTGTTGGCCTCTACATAAAAAACGAGAAGATTGTCGCTTTTAGAGAGAATGGAAAAGAGATTGAGAGGTATCTCTATCAGTTGCTGACAGAGGGCAACTTGATCCATTAAAATTATGATATTCTTATTGATACAAATAAATATATGGCATTATCCTTTATGTGTCTTCTATATTATTCTGTTATATTATACTATGCAAAGATAGGTGAATTGTGGCAATTTTTTATACAAGCAAAATTAAATTAACAAAAACTCTCAATTGTAACATACAATATCTTATTTACAGAAAACATCGTAATACGCTTTTGTAACCTTTAACCTTATTTTGTGTTTATTTCCATATAATCAATCCAAAAATAATGGATTACTAGTTGATGGGTAATGAAAATTACATATAATGGTTCAAATGCAATAACAATATTAATAATTATCAAAGCCAAGACAATCAAAATGAATCTGACTGTTGTCCCTTGACGTATGATTACTATGAGTGATTACTTAATGTTGTAATTCAAATAATAAATTAATATGGTGGACAATAAGTTTTTTCTGTCAAAGATATTGCAATACATTCCAATGATTATGTTGGTTCGCAATATGAAAAATTATGATGAGTGTCATTAATTTAGACCACTAGGATTTCACAAGCCTATTAAAGGAGTCAAATGGTTTAGGGTAGAACACTCGAAAATCTCCCTAGACTAATAGGGTTACAGGAAGCATGCTGCTGCACCTGCCTGTTGTTATGATATTCCTGTGCCATTTGTTGTTGTCATAATATGCTTTACCTTTAAAATGGCATTATTGCCTGTGTTCGGAGTGTTTTCTGTGAATTAAGTCGTTATAGAGAATTTATTTCCATTATTTGTATACCGGATAAAAGGTTAATGGGAAATTAAGGCCTTCGGGGGGATTTGAACCCCCCTCAAGCGGTTTCAACCGTCACATAACATGACGTCCACAGCCGCCTATACTAACCAGGCTATACTACGAAGGCCACGATTTTAAAAGTAAATGTTTCACATTAATATATAATTGTTTTAAAGTATCATTTGATTGTGTGTGTATTGTCGTTTTTATGATGGGTTAAAATGAATCTTTTTTTATTTTTAAAACTTATATTTGTATCCGTTGTCATAAATTAAATGAGCTGTTCCGGTGAGGTATATTCCCATGAGATGTCTGCAAATGACAACCTAATTCAAATCACTCCTTCAATAAAAAAAAAGTTAAACAAGGCAAAGTATGGGGTCTTTAATCACTCTGCCGTAGAATTGTGTCACTGGACAAAGAAATCCTTTTCAGATGAAGCTACTTGCTACAAACACAAGTTTTATGGAATTTCCACTCATCGGTGCATGGAAATGACTCCATGTGCAATGAACTGCGAAAATAGGTGTATCTATTGTTGGAGGCCTACCGAATTCTATGACACTCTGGAAATGCCTTCCCATTTGGTTGATGGTCCGGAATTGATTGTCCATGCACTTTTGGAGGAGCGAAGAAAGCTGTTATCCGGGTTTTACGGCAAAAGAAAAGTCAATACTGCCAAATTAGATGAATCCCTCTTTCCTGAGCATTATGCTGTTTCCCTTTCAGGGGAGCCAACGATGTACCCTAAACTGCCTGAACTCATAAAATACCTAAAAAAGCTAAAGGCGACAAAATCTATTTTCCTGGTAACAAATGGCCAGGAGCCAGATATGTTACATAGGCTGCAGGATGAGGATGCCCTGCCAACTCAAATTTACCTGTCCACAAACGCTTCCAACAAGAATATGTTTTACAAGATAAATGGCCCAAGGCACAAAGACGCGTGGGAGCGATATCTAAAAAGCTTGGAGTTTATTTCGACTGCAAAAACAAGAACAGTCCTGCGAGTGACCCTGATACGCAATTTTAACGATGATGAAAAACATTATTCAGAGTTTGCTAATTTGATGGAAAAAGGCTCGCCTCATTTTATTGAGTTAAAATCATACATGCACATAGGAATGTCTATCAATAGGTTGGAGGCATCCAATATGCTGGAAATGGATGAGGTCAGGAAATTCTCGCAAGGCATCAACAAGCATCTGTTGGGATATGCGACAATGGATGAAAGCGTAATTTCGAGGATAGTTGTATTGCAAAATGCTAAACGTCCAGTGTCACGCTGGGTTGAAAACTATTCGTTAACGTCTAATTTTGACTAGCCAAACTGTCCTTCATTTACAATTCAATACCTTCTTTTTGTTTTACTTCTACTACTTTGGCTCAGTTTGCATCTAATTGTTATGGTGATTGTATTTTAGTTTGTACCACTTTAAGAATTGCCTAAACGCTTTTGATCTGTGAGATATGTCGTTTTTCCTTTGAAGGTTTAGCTCGCCGTATGTTAATTCTTCATCTTCAGGCTTAAAAATAGGGTCAAACCCCCAACCTGACGGGAAAATCTCCGTGGCTATGTGGCCAGCTGTTTCACCTCCAAATGTCTCAATGGTGTTTCCGTCAAAAAAAGAGAAAACGGACAGGAAACGTGCCCTTCTCTTCTCATTGTTACCAAGCAAACTCAGAATCCCTTTGTTTCCTATGGTTTTAAATGCAAAAGACGAATACACCCCGGGGAACCCATTTAACTCCTCTATAAACAAACCGTCATCCTCTACAATAACTGGCCTTTTTATGATGCTAAATGCCTTTTTAGCTTTATCCTCCGCAACCTCAATTATTGAATCTGATTGTATCTCTTTGATTGCAGGACTTGAAAACAGGATTTTGACATTTTCCTTGTTTTCCTTGTTCTCCACATCAAAAAGACTTTGTATCTCTAAAAACTTGTTTTCATTACTGCTGGCAAAATACACAAATGTCATCTTTGTATTCCTTCTGTATAAAAATTCGGAGCCTATTTTTTCTTATTGGTGTGTGTTATGGTTTTTCCAAATTATGTTGGAGGCGTGTGCAAACAATAAAGATATAAATTTATATTTTGAAAAGATTTAGACATACTAGTTTTTGAACATCGAAAATTTTTTGACAATGTTATTTTGGCTTGGGGAATTAAGCTTTGCTAGCTGGGTATTGGCATATGGGGCAGAACACCTCTCCATTAAATTTGGGGCAAAATTTGTTGGAAGAACTTTATTAAGTGTTGCAACCACTCTTCCAGAAATTGCTATTGTTGTCTTTGCGTCGTCTGTTGGCCTCTATGAAGTTGCCATTGGTGCGGGACTGGGAAGCAATATTTTGATGATGACACTTGGATTGTCAGTAATGCTCATAATAGCCACAACTAGACTTTCAAAAGCCCCGTTAAAACAAATAGACGTAAGCACATTTAAGCTAGACAAAATATTTCTTTTGGCTTCGGCAGTAATAAGTGCAATTTTGTTGATCGATGGTTATAACTTTATAGACGGATTTATTTTTGTTGGCATGTTCATTGGCTATATCTTTACTGCGTTGTTTGAGATGAAAAAAGAAAATCGAGCAAATAAGCTTAATGCTGTCGTAGATGCATCTCCTCCTGTTGCACCTGCTGATAATGCCGCCACCGCTGCCGCTGACACACCTTCCTCTTCCTCCTATGTTTCCTCTAAACACCATCCTGTGGTTGGCAGGTCTGAAATGGCAAAAGCTGCATTGGCCTTTTTAATCGGTACTTTGGGCATAGTTTTCGGCGCTAGCCCGTTTATTTCATCCATGCAATCGTTTTCGATAGATATTGGTATTTCCACAATTGTTTTGGCTGTAATCATCAGCCCAATTGCGGGGGAGATGCCGGAAAAAATCTCTATGATGATTTTGGCAAGGAAAGGTGCCGCCGGTGCGTCAATTGCTATAGCAAATGTTTTGGGCTCAAAGGTGCTAAACAACTCTCTTTTGCTGGGTGTAGCAATATTTGCCGCAATGTACCATGGGGGGTTTTATACCGTAATCCTAAACAGCCCTATGCTTTGGTTTCAGATGATGTTGGCTACATCCATCACCTTAATAGCTTTAGTCCCATTGTTTAGAAAGACAATAGGAATTGGGGTAGGTATGTTTTTGTTGGCTCTGTATATCATAAGTATAGTCATTCAGTTCTTTATGCCAGGTGAGATTAACGTCCATTAGGATTTTTATCAAACCTAACAATTTTTTTGCCTAGTGATGCAATGTTGTCTTTTATCATTAAACATAAAACAAAATATGGCATTAACGTGAAGTTAATTGATGGGTTTAAAAACGTCAGTATGTAACTCTTAAAAACAACCTATTTCTATCATTTGTGATGAATTTCAATAAATATTCTTTAGCAATGTTTTTTGCATTTGCAGGTGTTATCTCTTTGGCGGTGAGCACCGTTGGTGGTTCATTTGCCCAGGAAAACCAAACACAATTATCTGCCTCCCAGGGAACCGGTAACCTCCCATCAACATCATTTTCAGCTTCTAATTTAACGACAGCCGGCAACACAAGTTCACCCTTATCAACTAATAATGACAATACTACCGTTTCTACCACTGACCCCAACACCATGCAGAATGGTTCTGCAAAAGAGGCTAGCGGTCCTTTGGACCCGATAATGAATTTATTCAAGTAATTACTGGGTAAAAATATAAATGCTCTATAACTATTCTAATTTAGTGTTTAATTTAAAAAAAACAATTTGTAGTTGTTGTCTTTTATAATCTGAAAGCCTTACTATCAAAATCTCCTTAGGATTTTTGGCTTTAAATTTTCTGGATGCTTTTTCAAATACCTGATCTTTTCAAGTATTTTGTCTTTTTCCTGAGGCAGCGTGCCTCCTATCGAATAAACGTTTGATGCATGATTGGCCCTAAATATTACCTGTCCTTTGACGTCTATGTTTGACACCAAATTCTCCATCTCACTTAGTATTTCTAAATCCTCTAACGGCTGAAACGGTTCCTTAAACTTTGCATAGAATTCCTTCTCTATGTTGGGTTCCATGTATAATGTTAGTGCCCCCAGGTAGTCTGGTTCGATTTGATTGATAACTCTTGAAGTATCGACAGCATGGCAATCGGAGTATTTTTTTCCGCCCAGCCCCAATATTATCATGCATGAAAGGATAAAGCCATTTTTCTTTGCTTTTTTGCAACTGTTTATTATCGTTTCACTTGTAGCGCCCTTTGTTACCTTTTTCAATATGGTGTTGTTGCCACTTTCTATACCTAGATATACCATATCGAGGCCAGACTTTTTCAAAGAGCTCAATTCATCATCCGTTTTCTGCAACAGGTTTTTTGGCATGGAGTAGCAGGAAATCCTTTCTAAATGCTTAAAGTTAGTTTTTATGTGCGATAGTATGTCAATTAAGGTCCCTGTTTTTACGTTTAGGGCATCTCCGTCTGCCAAGAAAATCCTGGTTACGTTTGGCTGTAACTTTGACATGGTCTCTATTTCTCTTTTGATTTCTTCAATGGGTCTCTCAAAATATTCTTTTGTTCTGTACATGTTACAAAATGAACATTCGTTAAAGGAACATCCCAAGGTTACTTGAAAAATCAAGGAATTCGCTTCGGAAGGGGGTCTGTATAACGGATAATCATAAACTAGTTCCATATAATGTCTATACTTTGGTTATTATATTAATAATTTCATATGGCTTGGATGATCGTAAAATGAAGATTATGGGTCAGTTCGTCGCGAGGTCATCATTGTAAAACTCAGACTGGAGCAGCTAAATACCTCATCCCCATTATATCTGTATGTTTATTGATTGGGTAATATAGTTTTTTATTTTGTTTTGTTTTGTTTGTTCTCTGGTGCGTTTGTTGCGCTTTTCCTTTTTTTTGTTATAGGATTATCAGGTCTTTACTGAAATGGTGAAAGTTAGCAAAGCTATAACCATCGTTGCTGTCGTTTGCTTTTCCTTTTTTTTTTGTTATCAGTAAACTGTCCTCAATCCTTACGCCCAGTTTGTTTTCAATGTATATCCCTGGTTCTATGGTTATTGCCATGTTTTCTCTGATTTTGCTTTTGGAGTATGGCTTTATCCATGGCGGCTCATGAACCTCAAGTCCGATTCCGTGGCCTGTCGAATGTGTGAAATAATCGCCCAAATTGGCCTCTGTTATTGCATTTCTGCAGCATGCGTCAATGTCCCCAAAGTTTGATGTGTTGTTGATGTGCTCAATGCCTTTTTCCTGAGATTCTTTTACTGTTTCATACACTTTCTTCATTTCCCCTGTTATTTTGCCTATGCCAAAGGTTCTTGTGGCGTCAGATACATAGTGATTGAAACTTAAGGTAAGGTCTATTACTATCAGTTCTCCTGACCTGATTTTTTTGTTTGACGTTTCAGAATGGGGAAATGAACCGTTTGGCCCACTTGCTATAATTAAGGGATTGGTTGTGTATTGGTATGGCGGAAACCTTGCCCCTAACTTCATTGCTTCATAGACCAGTATCGCTTGAATCTGTTCCTCAGGTGTGTTTTCCTTTATTTCTCTTGTGGCAGTTTCAAATAATTTGTCTATTATCTTTGAGGCATTGCTGATGTTTTCTATTTCTTTGGTGTCTTTTATTTCTCTCAAACCGTATAGTAAATTGCTGTCAATGACCATGTTTTCATTCCCTGTTTTTGACTGAATTTTGTTTATGGCGTCAAAATCATTGCTATCCGAAAATACAAATTCTTTGTCCTTAATCATGCTTATCGTTGTGTTGATTAGTGTCGTTCCTCTCTCTGATGATATTACGTCGCATTCCCTTGAGGTGCTTATTGCTCTGGTGTATTCTAGTTTTGGAACTACAAGTTTTATTGGTGAGCCGCCTTCTGATAGTATTGCTATTCCTTCTCCCCAAAAATTTGTTAGATAAAAAATGTTTTCTGGCCTAAATAATAATATTGTTATTTTTCTGTAAATCCTCCTACCTGTTGGTTTTTCTCCATTCTTTTTGCTGCTCAGTGACTCTAGTAGTTTTGTTCTTCTGATATTGTGCTGCAATGTTTCTCTCTTTATACACAATGAATATTATTGTTGTTTTCTAATTACTTATAAATAACGGCTAAATCTGCTTTTTACTTGAAAGTTGCTATGGAATATCTAGTTATGTTACCTGGTCCCACAAATGTTCCAAACAGGGTTATGAATGCAATGCTGGCTCCAATTATAAACCACCGAAGTGAGGATTTTAGGACCCTTTACAAATCCATAATTGAAAAGACTCAAAAACTGTTTCAGACAGAAAGTGATATTGTATTGCTGTCTGCATCAGGCACTGGTGCCGTGGAGGCTTCTGTTGTTAACCTGATAAAAAAAGGCGATAAGGTTGTAATTCCGGTCAACGGTGAATTTAGTACAAGATTGGCCGATCTGATTGACAGCTGGGGGGGACAGTCAATTAGAATAGAATCCCAATTTGGTGAAAACCCACCATATGAAAAATTTGAGCAAGCGTTTGATGAACACAATGACATAAAGGCACTTTACGCAGTCTATAATGAAACATCCACAGGGACAACAATTCGCTATATGGATAAACTTGGTGACCTGTGCACAAGGAAAGGGTGTTTCTTTGTTGCCGATTCCGTTTCTATATTGGGTGGGGATGAGTTACCCACAGACAAATGGAATGTTGATATTTGTATTACTGCATCACAGAAAGCTATAGCCGCGCCACCTGGCGTTTCACCAATATCCATAAGCCAAAAAGCTAAAAAATACATTCAGGATAACACTTCACCTATATTGTATTTTAACCTGAAAAGGTATTTCAAATACTATCAGGAGCATTTTGAGACTCCATTTACTCCGGCATTGCCTCTTTGTTATGCTTACAGCGAAGCCCTTGATATGATTCTAGAAGAGGGGCTGGATAGGCGTATAGAAAGACACAGGCAATGTGCAGATGCCTTTTACACGGGATTGGGCTCAATGGGTTTGTCTCCTTTTGCAAAACCCGACGCAAGAAGCAATCTTGTAATAGCGGTTAACTATTTGCCTGGAATTGAGGATAAAAAGTTCCGGGACATTTTGTCAAATGAATTTAAGGTACTGGTAGCGGGCGGCTTTGGCAATTTAAAGGGCAAGGTGTTTAGAATAGGGTCTATGGGTGAGGTAAACAAATACCACGTCATGAGAACCCTATCTTCTGTGGAATCGGCTTTAAGGATGCTTGGAGTTGAGGTCCCAACTGATTCTATAAACAAGGCTATGGAAAAGTTTAGGTAAGTCGGTTTTCAGTCACTGTAGCCTGAACCCTACTTACCTCTATATCTTTATCTATTTTTACTGTGCTATTGTACTTTGTTTTGTAGTTCACAAGCCATTTTCATTTGAAATTTTTGATATTTTGTGTATTTATAAACAACAAAAAAAACGATGAAAATTTTCAATTCCGTTTTCTTTTTTTGCCATTCTATATGTAATGTGGAAAAGACACTGTTGTCTGGTGTAAGTTTTTTTGTCAAACTTAATATTAGGAAACTTTACAGCGATTTTCATGACGTTGGAGAAAGGTTCTCTTATTCTGTTAGATTATACTGCTAAGATTAAAGATACTAACGAGGTTTTTGAAACAACTAGGGAAAATGACGTGAAAGACTCTGAAGATTTTGATCCATCCAGAAAATATGAACCTCGGTTGTTAGGTGTAGGTGAAGGCTGGGTACTAAAGGGATTGGATGATGCGTTGCTTAACGCAAATATGGGTGAACCACTGAACATCGAAATACCACCAGAAAAGGCATTTGGAGATCGGGATCCCTCTAAAGTTAGAATGATTCCTTTACGTAAACTGGGGGAAAAAGCTAATGAGATTGGGGTTGGCGATGTCATAGAGCTGGACGAGAGAATGGGAATTGTACGTTTTATTGGTTCAGGACGAGTTCAGGTGGACTTTAATCACAAGTATGCTGGTAAAACTTTAATCTATGACGCAAACATTGTAAAAAAAATAGAAAATGATGAAGAGAAAATCACAAACCTGGTGAGGCGAAGGCTCCCTATTGATCCTACTGATGTGCGTTATGAGATAAAAGACTCAGAACTTGAAATTGACATTCCTGAAAAAATCTATCTTTTGGATGGGCTCCAAATAATAAAAAGGGGAATTGCAGGTGATATTTTTAAATTCATTCCATCTTTTCAAAATATCAGATTCATAGAAAAATATCAAAATTCCAGTGTTGCCAATGTTTCAAAAAGTTCTGGTGCTTCTGCTGATGTTGAGAATAAAAATGAAGGCTCCACCATTAACATTGAAAACCCAAAAAAAGGGGCCGGGGGTCCAGATAATAAGGACAACAACGACACTTCCTCTATACCAGTTATAGCCGACATGGAATCTAAAAAGAACAATCAATAGTCTCATTTCCCTTCCTTTTCTTTCCTTCTTTTTTTGAAACCGTTAGAGTCAAAAGTCAATTTTAACAAATATGAATGCGTGACTGTGGTAGTTAACTGGGTTCTTGTTTTTGTTGACTAGATGATTCCTACCTCTTCTACCAAATCATGAATTTGGATTTTATTTAGGTCAGTTTTGTTTAGGATGGTATACCTTTCAGGCCTTATTTTCTTCGCAAGGACAAATGCTTTGATAATTTCTTCTTTGTCTACTCTGATTTCTTTAGCAGTAGTGGGCGCACCAATAATTTTAAGAGCGTTTTTTATCTCTATCCAGTTTAATTTATGTAGTTTGGCCATTATTATTGTTCCAATGCCTACTCTTTCTCCATGCAGACCGCACCTGCCATTTGAAATGTACTCTAAAGCATGACTAAACAGGTGCTCTGAACCAGAACAAGGCCTACTGCTTCCGGCAATTCCTGCTGCTACCCCCGAACTTATTAAACCTTCTACTATTGTCCTTGATATTTTCTTGTCAATTTGACCGTTAACAATTTGCTTTGAAATGTCTAACATCATCTTGGCACTTAAAGATGATAGATTGGCCGCATATTCACCGAAATATTCGCCAATATCGTCTCTTGCGATCTCCCAATCCTTGACGGCTGTTATCTTTGCTATTAGGTCTCCACATCCACTCGCTATTAGTTTGCCTGGTGCGTTGGATATTATGTGCAAGTCGGCTATTATTTCAATGGGTGTTTCTACCTTAATGGAATATGGTTTGTCGCTTCCTCTTAATGATACAAATGGGCTTGAAATTCCATCATGTGAAGCAGAGGTTGGAATACTGATAAATGGCTTTTTTAAGTTATTGGCTGCCATTTTTCCTATGTCTATGCACCTTCCGCCACCTATTCCTATTATGATTTCAATTTTGTCTTGCTTCAGTTCATTTTCTATTTTTCCTACGCTTTCAAAGGAGGCGTCTCCTGCTATGATCCATTGGAATTCTATGTTATTTGCAACAAAGTTCTCTTCTATTGCGTCAAATATTTTACTCTTAACGTTTTCTCCGGTTATTAAGGCAATTTTGCTATTTACTTTTATATTTTCTTTTATAAGCTGACTTGTGTTGCTTAGTATCATATCGCCTATTATTACCTTTCTGGGTAACTGCATTACATGGGTTGTTGCTGCTGTTGTTGCGGAATTGATCAATTTAAATTGACTAATGATGTAAATAATAAATAAAATTCATGAAAAAAACTAAAAAGTTTTAATTAAGGTTATTCTTCTGTTCTACCTTCTACCAACTCAGCTGTTGCATAACCTCTTCCAACACGTGTTACTTTTACCTTTACTTTGTCTCCCACTTTTGTATTTGGGACAAAAATTACTAATCCTTGAATCCTTCCTACACCTGCGTCTCCTCTTTTACTCATTGATTCGATATTTACCTCGTGTTCTTCTCCTGCATTAACTGGTGACGGTTTAAAAAATCTGTTGTAGCTTCCGCCTCCATTTCCACTATCATTGTCATTTCCTCCCCTTCTAGGGAACCTTCCTCTTTGATTATTGTCACCTTGATTTGGTGTGATTGATTCTACACCTGATGGTTGTGATTCACTGTTTTCCAATCTATATCAGTAATATGCTATAATACTAATGGATATTTCAACTTTGATGTTCTAAATTCACATTATTGAGTATCTTTAAAGTAGGTTAAAATACTTTATAGGTTTATAGTGATATGTTGATGCTTTCTATGTCCCTTTTGAATGAGATTGTTGATGAATTCATTGAGGTAAGGGGAAGAACAATGGATCTTTTTGCCCCACTGGGTGTAGAAGATGCAGTTATGCAATCTAGCATCTTTGGGAGCCCTCCTAATTGGCATATTGCACATGTTACGTGGTTTTTCCACAAAATACTTGAAAAATACAACAACAATGGAATTGTTTTTTTTGAAAATAAGTTTAATCTTGATTATCTTAATTCTTACTATTACAAATACGGAAAAATTTTGACAAAAAGTGAAAGAGGCAAATACCCTCGGCCTACTGTTTCGCAATCAATACAATACAGAAAAGAAATTGAAAAATGCTTTATGGATTTCATAAAGTCTTTGGAAAAAAAGGACTTTACCGATAAATTTGTCTTGGATGTATTTACGGCGATAAACCATGAACTTCAACATCAGGAACTGATGGTCTATGACTTTCAGCATTATTTTAATAGATTCTCAGATGAAAGCGACAACTATTGCCCAAATAAATGGGGTAAAAAGATGCCCATAAGGGAAAAAGTAAACAAGGATATGGTTAAAATATCTGGTGGAATATTTGATATTGGTTACAACGGGGATGGTTTTTGCTACGATAATGAATTGCCTGAGAATAAAACATACCTGAATCCCTATGAGATTGACAATTCCCTAGTAACTAATGGGGAATTTATAGATTTTATGGAGGATGGTGGATATGAAAATTACAAATATTGGCTCGCTGATGGTTGGGACTTGGTGATGGATGAAAATTGGACTAGCCCATTATATTGGTATTTTGATAAAAACAAAAAGAAATGGCTTAAAAAAGACTTTAGGGGATATAACGAAATCGTTCCTAATGAGCCTGTTGTCAATGTAAGTTATTATGAAGCTGATGCTTTTGCGAAATGGGCAAAGAAAAGATTACCTACTGAGGCTGAGTGGGAGAAAGCTGCGTCATGGAATGAAAAAAGTGAATCTAAAACTGTATTTCCGTGGGGAAATCAGCCACCTACCACAGAGAATGCAAATCTTTTTGAATCATACCAATGGGGTCCTTCTGTAGTTGGAACGTATCCGGAGGGAAAAAGTCATTACGGTTGCCACCAAATGATAGGGGATGTGTGGGAATGGACCTCATCTGAGTATATGTTATATCATGGGTTTAAATCGCGATTTGAAGAATATACCG
>JADDOW010000073.1:185-8299 GCA_016782225.1 Nitrososphaeraceae archaeon | reverse complement strand
CGGCGGAGATGGCGATGGCAACGGCGGCGGCAACGGCGGCGGAGATGGCGATGACAACGGCGGCGGCAGTAACTAAAATAACTGGTAAATACCCTTCAAATCAAAGAAATATGTAAAATTTTACATATCAACCCATTGTATTTTATTTCATTGAATATACATTAATTTCAAAATGAATTCCTTTCTTTTTGACAAAAATCAAAGACATACATGGAGGCTTAGACCCATTCCAATCCCCTACTACTGCATTAGAGGAAACTTTTGAATAGTGTTTAGTACACCAAAATAATACCATGTTCTCAATACATGATTAAGAGCGAGGTCATATGCGAGTGTATTATACGATTGATAAATAGTACATATCCCATCTAACTTTTAATACGTTTTAATATATCCGGTAAAGAGATCTTATTCATATGGTATTAATTTCCATACACGGGTATGCATATATTTAATAATCAAAATATCCTACAAGTCAGTTTAAGGCCAGGCCATGTCAAGGCAAAGGAATGGATGGGTTTTAAAGAATCGAGGATTTTTGAAATTTATTTCACTACCAATAAAGTCAAATAAGATTAAAATTACGATAACTGAAACTGCCATTATATGTATAAGAGAAATATTTTTACTCTAACAGTATTTATTCCCATAATGTTTCTTTTACTAGTTCCTACACCCAATTTCCACTCTACAAGCTTTTTGACAAAACATCTACTTCAAGCAACAAGTGCACAGGAAGAAAGTAGAGATGGTAATGACGGGGAAGGACCTCATGCACCATCTTTTTCTACAACCATAAATACGGATACAGGATTATGGAGCACTGGCTTTAGTGCTAGTCCAAACCCAAAGATGGAATCCGCTTATACTGCATTAGATGAGAATATATATATCATCGCCGGCTATGGTGAGACAGGCAAACGCAACAAAAACACAGTCGAAGTTTATAATACTCAAACAGATAGTTGGAGTATTGCGGCTCCGGTTCCTGTCAATCTCAATCATGCCGCTGCAGCATCTCATAATGGCAAAATATATCTTGTCGGCGGATATCTTGATGATAAAGTTCCATCAAATAAGATGTTTGTTTATGATCCATCATCAAACCTATGGACTGAAGGTCCTACAATGCCTACAGCAAGAGCTGCATTGACGGCTCAATTTGTAAATGGAATTCTTTATGCGGTGGGTGGAGTCGCTGATGAACCACTAACTGTAAACGAAGCATATGATCCAAATACAGATACATGGGCCTCCAAAGCTTCAATGCCAACTGAAAGACAACACATGGCTTCCGGTGTAGTCAATGACATTTTATATATAGTAGGGGGAAGGCCCACAGGCAAGTCTTCTAACGTAAATGTAAACGAAGCATATGATCCAAATACAGATACATGGGCCTCCAAAGCTTCAATGCCAACTGAAAGAAGTGGAATAGCAGCAGCGGTTGCAAATGGAAAAATCTATGTGTTTGGTGGGGAAGCACCAGAAAAAACCTTTGACAATACCGAGGTATACGATCCAACAAATGATACTTGGTCAATTAGCCCCTCAACCCCTACTGCAAGACACGGCTTGGCAGCGGCTACAGTAGGAGACAAAATATATGTAATAGGAGGAGGGCCTACGCCAGATATATCATTTGCAAATACTGTCGAAGTACTTAGTTTGGGGAATTGAGTATTGGGAGCAATCTAATTAAAACATCTTTATATTAATCAAAAGATGGCAAAGATGTAAATCATTATAATGCTAGGAGTGTATAATTAAACACAAAATTCAGGTAGTCTGTTTACAACATCCCTATAGTTTGTTAAGGGGACTTTTTTTATGGTATTGAATGATGAAATGCCTGCATCTATGCACAGCTGTTCTATGTTATGGGCACTGTTTGTTTCCAAAATAATAATCCACTCATGTTCTAAAACCGAAATATAAAATTCAGTGGCACTTTTGACTCCAAACTTTTCACTGTTAGATTCCAGTTTTGCATATATTTGTTGAATATCTCTCAATTAGTAGAGTTATTCAATGGGCATGATATGGGCTAGTGATCACAAAATGCCAGATATTTATAGGAATTACCCATCATAAATCCACTTATAGCAATGATCTATATTTATTTAAATTGTTTATATTTATTATCAGATAATTTAATGACTTAGGGCAAAACTTATCAAATAAGTTAAAGATATTAAATAGGAATGGATCCGTATGCAAAATCATCGTGTCTTCATTGCCAAACTGCTCAGGTTCTTACGCGGGTTACGATAGATTGAAGTCGTTTTCGCAATAAAACGTATTCTAGAAAGTCACAATAATTGAATGTACTTTCAATTTCACACCTAAAATGGCAACCAATTTCAGTTTCATTTTGTTTAATATTTTTTTTAATATTGGTTTTAGATACCAATGAAAATTGGATCGTCAAGTTACTATAATAATGATAAAAAATAACATATCCAAGTCAATTTGAGGTAAATTAACACCACATCAAATCTTGGCCGTGTTAATTTTAATAGATGTTGGGCATTGTTATCCATAAAGCATTATAATCTATACACAATAAGATGGCCATCATAAAGAGGATCATTCAAGCCAAGTCATTTTAAGGCCAGGCCATGTCAAGGCAAAGGAATGGATGGGTTTTAAAGAATCGATGATTTTAGAAATCCCAAAAAGCATTAACGTTACAAAATTTCATAAATAATGGTTTCAGGAAACTAAGTATAGATAAAAAAAGAAAGGCATTAGATTTTGTATGATATTGATGCCTCTGTGCTAACCGGCTGAGGAGATTGTGGATTTAGTGGAGAATTTGAGTTACCGCTTTTTGGGCAGTCTTGTCCTACCGCTTCTGCTTGGCCTATTGCAAAGTTTCCGACTACAAAGGCACTTGCAAACACTAAAGCTAGTGCCACAAATACTATCTTATCCATCAGAGTTAATTTGATAAAATGATATATAAACAGATCAATCGTTATAGAAACATATGTTTTGAAACGGCATTCTTTCAACCATTAACAAAAAGGACTCGAAAATGGCATAACGGTTCCAAAAAAAATAGCAACAATAATTGTTAGAAGGTTTGACCCCATTCCCACCCTATACATAATTCTTGTCATGACAATTTACAAACAGCAAAAGCCAATTCTTCATACGCTTTGGGTTGCAGTTTTTCCTACCATAAGGAAAATAGCAATCAGAGCACGGTAATGTGTCTTACACATTGCCAGTTCTTTTGACACTGAAGTTTTCTCAAAGAGGAATGAATGTAGCCTTGGATTTTAAGAAATCCAGACGATTGCCGATATCAAGCATCACCTCCTGTGAAAACTGGATGTCATAATAACTTCTTTACCAAAGATGCAATAAAACACCCTGCAATGAGCATGTATTGCTCATTTTATGTACTAATTTTAAAAATTTACTTATCTTAGGTTCAATGGCAGCCCATATCCCATAAATCCCGAACCAATTTTGTTTATTGATTCATCAACAATGAATGACTCAATCTTCTTATCCCCCATGCCATATTGATTTTTCAATGCTTTTGATCCAATTTAAATCGGATAAATTTCTTTGACAATTCAAGATAGTCTTTCAGGTGTTCCCCTAAAGAAGTCCTGAAAAACACAAGAAAAAACAATAGCCAACATATTTTGAAGGTGTTCTGTTTCCGGCGTTCTTTGTGTAAACCAATAATGACGATAGTATAGGCAGTAGGCTACCATCGTTAACAATTTTATAAACCGATATTGGATAAGTGGATTTTTTGATGTGCATATGGTTCCCAACTGGGCAATCGAGTTACTTAATAAGGTATATTCATTGTTACTGCAACAACATAAAAAAAAGGTTGAATTTGTTTCAATAATAAAATACTACTAATATGCTATTATTCACTATCTATAACCATGTTAAAGAAGAAGCATTTTTCTACTGTACTGATAACGGTCTTCCTTTTTAGCTTGGTATATATGAGTAACACGGATATCAATAGCGCCATTGTTCATAATGCACATGGTCATAGTTTTACTCCAGACGACCATGCTTTGTTTATAGCATCCATTGATCAATTTCATGCAGAATCAAAGCTAGTTCAGGCCAGCATTGCCAACAATAATCTAACATTGGCTCAAGGACATGCCGATAAGGCGGCCAATCTCTATTTTCAGAACCTGATGTTTGAAATTGCAGAAAAGGACCAAAAAGCGGCAGAAGACCTTTCAATGACGGTAAAAAGTTTGCAGAACATAACATTATCGGCTTCATCATCATCAGCATCAGCATTGCCTGAACATCAACAGCAAGTAAACCGGCTGGTTAACGACATCGATACAAAAGCAGGTGAAATCACAACAATGACAATAAGGCAGCAAGAAGGCGGTTTAGGCTTTTTAGACCCTGTTTTTGGGGCCATATCAAGCATATTTGGTGATAAAAAAGACAATGATAACACAAAACTCCATTCGCTAAGGGTTGCGGAACTTGTTGATATGGTGTTGAGAAACTATGGTAACGCATATGCCGTTAGTTTTGATATGACAAATATGTCAAACATGGCAATGATAGACGGTAATTCTACAATGTCCATGAGCAGCAGCATGACTGATGACAATAACAATGATCCGAGAATTGACCGTATGGATGATATGCATTCTTCAGCAATGATTAAAGGTGGCAACAACATGAGCAAAAATCATTCACCGATAAATGTTGCAGAATACCAAAGTGCTCAAGCGTTATCTGCAAAGGCATTGGAAGTATTTAACAATGAACTGAAGCCCATGACACCAGATAACGATTCAACAGTTCCGATCTCAAACCTTGAAAATGGTCTAATCCAGCTCAACCATTCAGTCAGGGATAAGGCTTCGCCGATGGATATAATGATGGTTGTTCATACGCAAATCCACCCGAGCCTTTTGGAGGCATTTAGCATACCATTGAAGCCAGGTGTATAAGTTTATCCACCCCGTGTGTTTTTCAGATGCAACAAGCAACGGAATCAATCTCGAATAAACCTAAAGGTTTTTTCTCATGTTTAATTATTTTTATTGTTAATTATGGTATAGATCATGATAAAACCATTTATTGCCTATTTTTCTCTGTTTCATTATCGGAAATAAATCATTGCAAAATGCCCTGTTCATGGCTCCAATCTTAGGCCGATAAGTTCAGGCCTATGCACAAAGTGAAAACATAAGCAAGTTGGAATAAACAATGGCCCCCCAATTACTTCAAAAAAATAGTTATCCGCACTCTCCTCCTCTACCAATTCAACTTCATGTTTACTCCATGACCAAAACACAGAAGTTCAGCATGGAGACAGTAGCATCTCACTTTTATTGAGGGTTAGGTGATTTTCATTCCAGAAAACACAATAATCAGGCGTTCTTAAATTAAAGGATATCAACTACTGATTGAATTGGGAAATGATCACTGAAACCGGTATAGGCGTCTCTGCCGGAAGGTATGTATCTATCATTTCCATCCTGATCCTTCTTTATGTATACAAACTCCATCGGGCTTTCCCTGTATATGGGGTGAATTTTACCCTCCCCATGTGGCTCAAATGTATCATGGTGAACATGGTTCATCATTTTTGTGGATTTGTCTATCTTTAATCCACCCAAATCCATTTTCAATCCCTGTTCACCGTGAAGCAAACCTTTAGAAACAATGAACTGGTCAAACAGGTCAAATCCACCCTCATAGAATATGGTGCCATCAGGAATAAGACCCCACATGCAATTATAGAGAGAGGCATGCTGAAACAGGTAATTGTGCTTATCTGTTTGGCGACTGGCAGGCCATTTCCTCAAGTTTGGGTGTTCAAACAGGTCTTTCCAATCAATTAGCCTGTTTTTGTCAGGAGTAGCATGCAAATAATTTAAAATGCTCCTATCATAAGGATTATCATTAAAGTCCCCCATGATGAGAACATTCCTGTTCCATCTTTGGTTTATCTTTGCCAAAACCTCTTCATTGTTCCTTATGTGATCGGGCAATTTTTGAAGTTCACATACCGGTACCTTTACCACATCTTCTACCGCTCTGGCGCAATTTTCTGCAACCCCTATTCTAAGTGGCTCAGTCTCAAAGCGGCCCCCACCTCTTGATGGCCAATGATTTACAAGAACGGATATCTCCGCATTGTTTTGGAGTACCGATAAATTTACAAGAAAAACATCCCTTGTCGGGTACCTAAAATTAATGTTGTAGCTTTTTGCAAAGTTAAATCTGAACATGTTCTTTGAGTATATCAAACAAGTGTCAATTCCCCGGATATCCGGGCTATCTGCATATTGGGCAACAGCATAAACATCTTGCTTTTCCAATTTCTCTATCAACTCCTGAGCGGTTTTCTCGTTTTCAATTTCACATAATCCCATTAGGTCAGGCCCTTCACCATTGTGCAGGGAGTTTACGGTCTTTGCCAAATTTTCCATCTTTTTCTCTTTCGCCGCGTCGTCCCATCCCCTTGGAGGAGTAAACTCCAAATCTGACGCTATTGATGATGATGTCACCGTATCAAAAAGATTTCCCAGGTTCCAAAACGCAACATTGATCTTTTCCATGTAGCATTGTATGGATATGTTACTTATTGGCTTTAAAAAGATTCTTTGCAAAAGGCATATCTATTCTAACCTGCAGCGTTATAACGCCTCAGATAACCTTTTTGGCATTTATCATAGTTGATTGTATTTTTTTGCCAAGTTAGTATTAGAATAAAGAGACTGGCATGTAGTTGTTGGATTTAAAATCAGTCGAGCCATGTCAGTTTAAGGTCATTGGATGTCAAGGCAAATGTATAGGTTTTCAGGGATCGCCCATTACCCAAGGATCCCAAAAAGCATTCTCACCGTCTAAATCCATAAAGTAATAAGCAATTTGATAGGACAAAGACAAAAGAAAAAGATGCATATGTTTTACGTCAGAATCGCAGTCTGCTGCCTTCCAATGCATGTTTCCAATTATCTATCTCAAGGTTAAACATTTGGAGCTGTTCTTCAAATTGTTTGTCATCAAGACAATCAAGCCTTAGAAACGTCCAAGTAGTTGTGGAGCCTGTTTGGTCAAGCGTTACTCATGTAGACCAAAATTATGGAAAGGTGTTTGATGTCCCCTCAAATACCAATCAGGGGACCATTTAAAATTAAGGGCATTTGACATCCCAACTACACAATAAATTTCATAAACATCCATTGTTGCCCACTTAGACCAGATTGTGTCCATATTTACATGCCCCTATAGAAATGAGAAATTTGACGCTTTTTTGACCATTTTGACCATTGATTTGACCTTTTTTTAATAGTTTTATAAACCATCCATACAACAATAGGTTATGGTATAATTGAGTTATTCAAAAGAAATACTCAAGTCACGAGTTATTCAGGACTACCTAAATGGAAAGACAAGAAACCAAATAGCTATAGACAACAGCACTTCAACAGGCAATGCATCAAACATAACAAATGAATGGAAGCAGAGAATTGGAAAGCCAGAGTCAGACGACATATGTGATTTTGTTGTGGTAGTTAGAAAATCCGGGCTTTCGGTAAAACAATGCGCCGATGGTTTCAGATCAATACAGTTGATGAAAAAATCAGGTTCCTTAATGACAATAAAAATTATCAGGACAATAATGAGGAGTTTACCGCCTTTGTCAAAGGAATATACCTAAACTGCAAATATGTTGGCATTAATCCGCCGATTCTAGTTAGGTGGATTCATGATTTGTTTGACTGTTTTCCTATCACAAGTAATAAAAGCCATAACTGTCCTTATTTTCATATTTCTGGTCCGGATTGGCATAATAAGGACATTTGTCCCTCGAGTCCACTATCCCATCCCCATCTGAATCAATAATGTGGGGAGTGACACGCATCACCCATTGGGATAACATCAATATCTACACTGGTTTTGTTCGTCTCTCTGGTCCGGATTGGCATCCTCGAGTAATTATTACATATTAACAAATCCATTTCAATTAAATTTACTGTAAATTAGGATCGATTGATCCTGTTTACTCGTCATTTGATTCATTATCTTCGTCGTTTGTAATTGTTTCTTCACTAGGTGATGTTGCATTTGCAATGGTTGGTGGT
>JADDOW010000066.1 GCA_016782225.1 Nitrososphaeraceae archaeon | reverse complement strand
TTCTGTTGTGGTGGTTTCCGTTACAACAGTTTCAGATCCGTTGGTGTCTGATGTCGTGGTGTCTGATGTCGTGGTGTCTGATGTCGTGGTGTCTGATCCGCTGGTATCGATTTTGGTCATTCCACTCCTGCGAAGTTGCTCCTTTGCGTTCTCATCATCTGTGCCTGTTTGACCCGGTTGGGTTATTGTTTGGTCACTTGGATCTCTCTTTACAGCTGTGGGTTCATGCTCTTTTATTTTTGCCGGGGTCATCGCCTCTTTTTCCCTATACTCTGTTAACGGGTCATCGCCTCTTTCTACTTCTGTACCTGGTCCGCCTTCTTCATATCGTCTATCTTGACCAGTTGATGACTCTGAGGATTGTGATGAGGAGGAGGATGAGGGACTGACGGTATCCTTTGTCTTACCTGCAACGCCTTTTGTGGTGTCTACAACAGCATCTTTAGCGTCTTTTGCCTTTTCTTTAACTTTGTCTATGATTTCGCCCATATCTATTCTATATATAATGTTATACATAATATAAAAAACTATTTATCCTAAAACATTTCAAAAAATCTCATTATACAACATATTTTATAAATCAACTATCCAAAAATTAATTAGATTTCACTGTTATTAAATTTATCATATTTAAAAAATAATGTCACACATTACAAAAATTTCACCATCCCATCCAATTGATTTAGGACCATCATTTTAAGATTATACCTTTAGGTAATACTACCAATTGATTTCTTATCAAGGATATACATACAGATTGCAATTATAAACAGGCAATAAGATCTAGATACTTTGCCAAGACGATTTATTTTTATAGTAACATAAATCAATAATTTTTAAATGTCAAGGAAAAAGGAAGGTTTATTGTTATAGTCAAATACCAAGGATTTACAACTACCAATTTTACGCTTTAGCAGTAAATAAAACCGCCACAGAAATAGCAAAAATCAATTTATATCATCAATGTTAATAATTTTTAGTTTGACTGAATATTCATCCAATATATCCAAGTGCTTGCATAGTTGGGCAAAAATGTTACAAGACTGCAATGGCAATACCAACTGTCTTGAAGAATGCGGAAAGGAGTTAAGAGCGTGTCTAGATATAGCATTTCCCCCTTCAACCAAATTAGAATTTGAAAGTGATAAAATTAACTACATGCTTTCTACAGTTTTCTTCCTATCAAACAGATTGACCAAAGCAATAACCGGTTTATCACAAATTGATAAAGCTATTGGAGACGTAGTAAAAGAAGAAAAGCAGAGTCTAGACGATAGTAATGTTGAAAATAAAAGAAATTATGAAAAGATGGAGAAAGAGATAAATGAAATATTGGCAAAATATTTTTAAGCGTCTAAAATAATATCTAATTTTTTTAATCTACCCATTTATATGATTACTATGAATATCACTAAAAACTTGCTAAACGGCTGGTACTCTCTGCAATATGTATAAAAAACAAATGGAAAAAGGTTTTAACCACAATATACTGAAGAAGCATTATATTTAGTTATCAAATAATATAATTATTATCGAAATAATAAAAATCAAGGCGCTCAATAACATATTCATTTTTTTATGCAATAACCCGTCTTTTTCAATAACATTTCACAAACAATAAAAAAATGCTCAAGATTATAAGATAGAGATTATTTTTGTGTGGCATTTCATTTTACCAGTGTATTCAGATATCACTTTCTAGTTTTGTTGTTTTAATTGCGTCTTTTAGTAAATCTTCATAAATAGATATTGCTGCCAATGCCCCACTTGCAGCAGCTAATATAGCATAATGTCTATCTGTGTCTATGTCACCTACCGCAAAAACATTTGGAATCGTAGTTTGTTGTTTTTCATTTACCTTTAAATACCCCTCATCAAATTCACATCCAAGTTGATTTGCAATCTCATTATGAATTATCTGCCCAAGATGATAAAACAATACATCAGCTTCATGGTATTTATTACTTTTAGAAAGAACACCTACAATAGCATTTGTCTCTGAATCACCAATAATTTTCACTATGCAGTCATTTTCAATTACATCAATGCCCAATGTCCGTGCCTCGTTTCTTTGTTCTTCTGTTAGTGCATAACTTATTTCATCATTGTTATATCGATGTAAAGGTCTTTGAAAGAATAATTTAATATTTTTTGTCCAGCCTAAAAAGGTTTTGGCATATTTTATAGCCTCGTTATTTTTATTATCCGATGCTATTATGACGAGTCTTTTATCAGTAGCTTCAAATCCATCGCAATGTGGGCAATGCCATACACCACTTCCATTAAAATCTTCAAAGTTTTGTATGTCCGGTTTTACATGTTCTACCCCCGTTGCAATAATCAAATATTTTGCTCTGGCTTTTCTTCTTTTGATTAAATCATTCTCTTTAACATTTTCACCTGTTGTTGCCGTCGTTATCAAAAAAAGATTATTATCATAATCCCTTTCCACCTTTTCTACTTTTTTCCCTATTCTTTTTACAGAGCGGTATTGAAGCACATCCTTCCATGCTTTTTGAATTAATTCTTCTCGTGGTGTTTTTTCAAATCCCAAATATCCATGTATAACGGATTTTCTTCTTTGCTTCACATCGAAAATAATTGTAGGTCTAAGATATCGTCCTAATAGCAATGCTGCAGACAAACCAGAATACCCTCCACCTATTATTGCAACATCGAAAATATCCTCGATGGTATCGCCATTGTCCTCTTTATTCAATTTATCATCGATAATATTGCTATTACCCTCTTTTTCCGGGTTTATCTTTATTGTGTCCATGTTGTAGTATTGTAAAAATACATTATAACAATGAATAATTATATAGAGCAAAATTAATACTAATTCAACAACAATTAAAATTGTATCTATCATCATAAGGTGCAGTATAGTATATTAAAATGTAAAATTTCTATATGCGCATGTTTTGGAAACAACAAGAAATTAACATCAAGCCAATTACAGTAATAACCAAATAACATAGAATAACCCACATAGAAATCAATTGAACCAAATAAAATCCTCATTAACGAAATCATTTGTTTTAGTTTGTCTTAAAATTCATATTGATTAAAATGTAAAATGTAAAACATATGGAATGTCCAATTTGTCAAACTAATTTACACCCCAATATGAATAATGCATTAATTGGAAAAAATCAAAGGAACATTAGCATGTTTATTTATTATCAAATTTGCCCCGAATGCGGAGAACCCATAGTAGGCATCAAAGAATCATCTAAAGGAGATATATACATGAATCCCAATAATATAGAAGGCATAACATTTTTAACAAAAGATAGGAGAAAGGAAAGTAAAAAATAGCAAATGATACCTATTAAAATAGCGTAAAAACAAACAAACAATAACAATACATATTTCCCTAGAAAATCGATAACTAAATACCACCGGTAAAGTATCCAGTTATTGGCATATTTGATAATTCTGAAAACCTTTTTGTAGGAATGTTAGATTGTTTTCATAAATAAAGTATAATATTAATAATCTCATGTTATAGATATATTTGAATACTAAATATTTGTACAAGTAGATAATAGACAATGTCTAACAATAACAATAAGATAAAATTAAATGATGATGAATTTAACAAAATATCAAAACTATATCAAACAGCATTAGATGCATCATCTCAGTCTACCTTGAGCAGCGGAGGCAGTAGTTTAGACGGCAATATACAGCATAAACAAAAAGCTTGGCATGACGTTCAAAATTATATGAACGAATTAGGGAAAAAATATGGATATGACCCCGAAAAATACGTAATTAATAAAAATACAAAAGAATTGGAAAAATATCCCCCAGAATAACCAACATGTAGAACGTCAGAAACTAAACGCTACAAACAATAATGTTAAACCGTGGGCAAATGATACCGATTACTTTAGAATAACGAAATAAATTATCACAAAAACTTTTCCATATTATGCGTACAATGATAGAGATTAAAATTTTAATTATGATTATATACTAAAATTGGGCATTCTAAAAAATAAGATTTCAATAAATATCAAATACCATATCAATTGACATATTTTAAAATGGAAAAATCGAAATGGATATTTTTAAAGTGGTTATTTTGAGAATAATAATAAAACACTTTGGATTTAAGATGATCTTGGGGTTCTCCATGTATGTTTGCATTTAGTACAACGAAAGAATTGCGTACTAGGCTCTTCAGCAGTGTCAGTTTGGACTATCCACCAATATGCCTCATGATTTCCACATTTAGGGCATTCAACTTTATCGGTTATAGAATCTGTATCTGGTACTTCATCAGGTTCAATCACAAGGATATCGGAAGATGTCAATAGTTGTTGATTTTGCAGATTTTGTTGATATTGGTGGTATTGCTGTATGTCCTGTATGTTGTCCTGCTCTTTGCTATTGATATCAACCTTATCGTCATGGACAGTATCAATGTTTTGATCATTGTCATCTTTACTAAATTGAGTTTTAGTATCAAAATGTAAAGCCATCACCATCTCTACAGCATGATTTTCATGTTTATTGGGTATTTCAATAATATTTTTATTTAAAGGCTCCATATTATTCCAAATGACTATTAAGCATTATACTTTTAATAGATATAATTTAATTAACTTTTTTTTATAAACATTTTTTCAAATTCTAAAAGGATGTATTGCGTTTTGATATAACCATTAACTAAATTCCAGGCAAAAATCTTAAGGAATAGTCAATGATAATTAAAAACATAGTCATTATAATCTAATTACATACAGAAACCACTATTCAATAACAATAATATGGCTCAAAAAATACACCAAATTAATAAAAATTAAGTAAACAGTTTTTTATTTGGATTCTTAATCGATTTTGGTCATTCCACTCCTGCGAAGTTGCTCCTTTGCGTTCTCATCATCTGTGCCTGTTTGACCCGGTTGGGTTATTGTTTGGTCACTTGGATCTCTCTTTACAGCTGTGGGTTCATGCTCTTTTATTTTTGCCGGGGTCATCGCCTCTTTTTCCCTATACTCTGTTAACGGGTCATCGCCTCTTTCTACTTCTGTACCTGGTCCGCCTTCTTCATATCGTCTATCTTGACCAGTTGATGACTCTGAGGATTGTGATGAGGAGGAGGATGAGGGACTGACGGTATCCTTTGTCTTACCTGCAACGCCTTTTGTGGTGTCTACAACAGCATCTTTAGCGTCTTTTGCCTTTTCTTTAACTTTGTCCATGATTGATTCTGAGGATTGTGGCGATTCTGAGGATTGTGGCGATTCTGAGGATTGTGGCGATTCTGAGGATTGTGATGTTAATGAGGGACTGACGGTATCCTTTGTCTTTCCTGCAACGCCTTTTGTCGAGCCTACAACAGCATCTTTAACTTCTTTTGCCTTTTCTTTAACTTTATCGATAAATCCGTTTGTGTGTGTGGTATTATTTTTTATGCTGGTCGACTTTTGTATTTCATAAATCAAATGTTTTATGTCTTTTGACTTTATGACAATGGGATAACTCTCAAAAGTCTTTTCTTCCTTATTTTCCAAAGTAACATGTATTTTTTGTGTCAGTGATGATTGTGTTGTTCCATCTTTTTCCTTTTCCGTAATCTTTATCAATAGATATTATATTTCATGATGATTAATATACCTCATGAAATACCTTTTTATTTGAATATTGCAAAAAAATTTGTGGCAAAAATCTGTTGACAACTGAAATAAAGTTTTGATAAGAGAAATCTTTAACTGTTCTTTTTTTTTGATAAATTGTTATTGTTCTTTTTACTATTTATCTATAAATTAATTGGAATATGTTTTTAAATTAATTTTAGAGTTTGTAAAATAGTTTTTGTAATTCATAAATACAAAAAAATCAAGTTTTTGTCATTATAGTCACAGAAAGTAAATTTATTTGATAAAATTATAAGAAAACATATAAAACCTTGTTATAGATAATCGTAATATAGTATATTGCGTATATTTTAAGTATGATTCATTCTAATGATGGTAGGAGAGTAGCTGTTATAACTGGTGCTAGTAAAGGTTTTGGTAAATCTATCGCAGAAGAATTTGCTAAAGCCGGGTATTGTGTATTAATGAATTCGCTGGATGAGAAAGAGCTAAAAATTGCTGCCAATGACATTTCAAATATTATAGGCGATAGTGACAGGGTCAATTATTTTGCAGGTGATATTTCGCAAGAGAATTTTAGTGAATCGCTATTGGATAATGCTATGGAGAGGTTTGGTAGAGTTGATGTACTAGTAAACAATGGTAAAATAACCATTGAACCAAAGAAGATAAATGAATGTGAAACTCTAGCTGAAAGTGGCCTAGAAATATCGCCTTATTTTGTATTGGAGGAGTTTGAGCGTGTTAATCATAACATAAAAGGTGTATATTTTTGTATCAAAGCAGCTGTAAAAAGAATGCTAATTGGAAATAAAACCAATTGTTCAATCATCAATATATCTTCTTGCCAAGGCTGTATGACTCAATCTGCATCCAATTTATATACAGAATCCAGATCTGGTGTAGACCCATACACCGATTCAATGGCTAATATTGAAACAATAACAAAATCTGTTGCTCTGGAATTAGCAGACACCGGAATACGAGTAAATGGAATAATACCTGGCCTTGTTACAACTGATTTGTGTGAAGAGCTCATTGAGAACGAGCAGGAAAGAAACCAAAAAGAAATGGAGATACCTATTAAAAGAATCGCTAGACCGCAAGAGATTTCAAAAGTTGCCTTATTCTTAGCATCAGAAGATGCCAGTTATATCACAGGTGCAATGATTCCAGTCGATGGTGGACTTGTATTGTCTAGACCCAACTATTTTGTAGAAATCACCTGATGTTTCATTGGGGCTTGATTAAATGTAGTTCGCTATATTGTCATACCCTAGTGAATGAATAGTAACGTTGTCACTTATAGTTTGTGTTTTAATATAAATTAAAAATTATGTTTGTTGGAAGTAGAGGTGGAGAGGGCGCGCCGATTGATTAAAATACCCGCGTAATGAGTTCTTGTTTTTTTAATATGTCATTTTATTTGAAATTAGCATTTTCTTCAAAAACTCCAAAGTGATTGTTCCCTGTACCAGATTATAACACAAAATATCATGTCCTTTTGCTACTGTTCTTGACACTGTCTTTTCACCAATTGTTCTAATTATCTTGGATATCATCAGTTGACTTGTTATTGGGTTATTTTCTGCATGCGCGGTATTTTATCTTTTCACTATTGGTAAATATTGTGTCAACACCAGATCTTAGGTTGGTATCGTGATATGAAAGAATATTGTAAACTTATTTATTTTATAAAATTTAAACATGGGCCAGTATGTTTTAGAACCTGACCTCTATGGTGTCAAAATCACTCCAAATGTTATACCCTGTGAATACAAACACCTGAAAATGTAGGTGCGGGGTAAAAGTGTAGCCTGTCATGCCAACCCTGGCTATCTCCTGGCCTGCTCGAACCTGTTGGCCTACCCCTACTTTTGAACTACGATATGCTAGGTGATCATATCGGGTATATTCCCCATAGGAATGCATAATGGAGATGAAGTTTGAACTGTGCCAATAAGATGGATCAGGGCCGCCAACATTAGAATCATCTTTGACAAAGGTCACTATGCCATCTGCCGCGGCAAGAACCGGCGTGTTTTGTGGAACAATAAAATCTACTGCGTTTCTAAGCTTGCCTGTATGCGCTGGGGAAGAAGTTCTATCGATTCGTTGTAGTATTCCCTGTGGCACAGGTATTATATATTTATTATAGGTACTCATTCCAAAATATAAACTCTTTTTAATACCTTGTTGTTTAAAAAACCTTATAAGGATAACAATTGTTCTGTGCTAAATTTTATTTGTTATGGATTTCTCAAATGCTGATTTGTGCTATTTATCGCTCATAAGTTGAAAAGTTCTAAAAATTTGATATTTGGTAGTAATTATGATTTGTGGGAAATGTAAATGGCATACAACTAAATTGCTTTAATTTGGTTTTTGAATATGGCTGAATCTAAAGATGCATCTAGAAACTATAATGTGAAAATACTGAAGAATTCAATTAAATTTTATCTACCGCGAGTAGAAGGATATCTTGAAGTTATACGAAAATTGGCTTCTGAATACGGTGGAATGTCTCTTATAGAGTTTGATGGATACTTTGAGAAAAAATATGAGCCAGTAAAGTATGTGCGAGCAGAAGTTCATGTAAGTGAAATTGATGTTGAAAATATAATAGAATTCGCAAATAATATAAGAAATGTACTTAAA
>JADDOW010000035.1 GCA_016782225.1 Nitrososphaeraceae archaeon | reverse complement strand
ACACACCGTTGACTGAGCCTGTTATTGTGTTGAAGTCAAGGACGTTTTCGGCGGAGTTTACCAATGTCACACCTGCCAACTGGTTGTCAGTTAGCATGTTCTGGTGCAGTGTTGTTCCTGTGGATGAGTGTGATGCCACACCTATGCTGTTTGAGAACATGTTGTTTGTTTCGATGTTTGTGTTTATGGCGCCAGTGTTGAATATTGCGATTTGGTTTTCAGTGAAGGTTACCTTGGATATTGTGTTGCCTGAACCACCGGTATTCAAGATGCCAGCCTGGAAGCCCTTGACTGTGCCGCCTGTGACCTGAACGTTATCGTTGTTTGCAAGCATTATGCCCACCTTGGAACTTTCGCCCCCAGGTCCGGCAATGGTAAACCCGTTCAGATTGATGGTAATGCCATTCGCACCCGCAATGAGCCCGTCAGTGCTGCACTCAAGGTTTGCCGAGAGTGTTACGCTTTCTCTAACAACCTGACCACAAGACAAGCTAGTGCTGGTTGGAGAAGCTCCTTCGGTGGATGCAGAGGCCTGGCTAGGTTGTGTTCCAGCGTTACTTGAGGCCGGACTATTTTCGTTATCATCATTTCCATTGCCATTATTATTACTATCATTATTAGTTGGAAGAGCGCTATCCAAAATATTTTCAATCATGCTGCCGTTTTCGGTTGCCAAGATTGGTTGTGTAAACAAAGCACCAACTGATGCAAATGCCAAAATTGCTGCCATGAGGTATATTTTATTATTCATTCAGATAAGATTATCAAATTATAATATATATGAAAAACTAATGTATGTATACATCTGAAGATCACGGCATATCAAATATAAATTACTAACAACTAAATCAACAATAACAATTTTAGCTAATTATCATAAAGAAATCTGGCCATAGTGTTTTAACAAGAATTTCAAATTATGATCCATATCGCCCGATTTACCATTGTTTGTGTGTTTTACGATTTTACATTCTTGTATTTTACACGATAAGCCAAAAGCCAACACAATAAGGATACTTTTACAGTATCAATACCAGTAAGGAGATCAAACATATTTACACATCATGGCAAAAATTGAGGACAATCACCCACAGGGTTTAATGAACAATAGAATGCTAATTATCTTAGATCTATGGTCGATTATTAGGTCCTGATGTGAAAGTTTTATGGTTATCATCTACATGAAAAATTAGCTATTTATGATACAAATGTAATGCAAATCAACTACAAAAAAATCTTAGCGGAAGCTGTTTGAGCCATTGTTTTTAATACAGATGTATAACAACAAAGAAATTTCAAAGTTAACCCCGCCATATTTTTTTGGAAACTAGTTTATCAACAACAACATGAGACTGTTAGTGATTGCCAGAACGGCAAGAATACCGTGATCTTGTTTGACAACAACCCAATCCTCGACTATATTCATTTAAAGGATACATTCAATTAATCATGGTGTTGCAATTTTTTTATGGTCGGTACATTGGATTCAAGGAAACTGTAAAGCAATTCCCCCATATGTTTGATTTCAGATTTATCACATTATATGACAATTCAAGTCTTTGAGCATAACTTAACCAACAAATCTTTTGACATTTGTAGATTACCCCGATTAAACTAAAGTACTTGTGGTTGAAGGGTTCCCAACACCACATTAGCAATCAGCATGCCACACACAGTCATGGTTTTCGTCTAATCCCAATTTTTAATCCAGGCATTGCAAATTCATTTTATTCTTTATTCTTTATTTTTTATTTTTTATTCCCTGTGCTACAAGTATAGAGTAACAACCCAACCCACATTTTTCACACAGAGGCCTCATTGCCTTATTATCAGAGCTCCCTATACAACAAGGCTGTTTTGTTTTTCCCTTGTGATCCAAAGATAGTATCGCCCAGGAAGGGCAATCTACAGGGGTTGTTTTGATTCCACCCCAGTTGCCTTTCATCAATTCTAGCTGTTTTTCGGTGTTCATAACAAAATCAGGATATTTTCTCCTTAATTTGATAATGTTGTCTATTATGCTGTTTCTAGTATCACCATAAGGTAACCACAAAGGATCATTGTCCGCAAATGGCGTATGAAACTGAAACCCTATTTTGTTTATGGTTTCCCTCCATTCGTTTACCAATGGTTCTATCGTAGTAGAGTTAAGGGAGTTTATGGTCATGGTGATCCAGATATCCTTCCATGCAGGTTTACCGTTACGTGGGGGCCCTTTAACATAATCCAAAATGTTCTTTTTGGTTTTTGAGTAGGCACCTTTTCCTCTTATGCCATCATGAACCTGCTCTGTCCCATCAAGGGAAATCCAGTAAAAGTAAAGATTATCAAAGCGCGTCAGTGGATAGGTGCCGTTTGTGACCACGCAGACCCTTCTTGGCATCTCATCGCAAAAAACCTTGACAATGTCTGGACGCATCATAGGTTCACCACCAAAAAGGGTAACAACATACACATGTTGTTTCTTAAAGGTCTGCTTGATTATGTTTCTCCAATCCTCCGGGCTCAACTCATCCAACCCATTCCTTCGGGTTTTCCACCAATAACAATGAGAGCAGTGCAAATTACATACGTTAATGATATCCGCAGAGCCATAGATAAACGGTTTTGATTTTAAAAACCTGATTGAAAAATATTTTTTAAGCATGCTAAAGATAGCATGGAAATCCTTTACGATATCAGTTATGCCCATGCCATAGACAAGGTCTACCAATGATAGTCCTCTTTTATGGATAAACGCCAAAGTATATTAATGATGCCTCACTTGCCTAAAAACAGATTATCGCCAAGCCTCTTTAAAACAACCCACTAACAAAGAACATGAAACTGAGAATATAGGTCCATGTATTCGCAGATACCTTTTATTGCATTAGCACAAAAATGTGATAGGTATTCCTGCAGAGGATGGCTACAAACACGTCATCAGATACCCAAATGCGAAGAGCGCGGACAGCATGTTTATCTCAAAGGTGTTTATTGCCCAATGTTATTTCCAGCAACATTAACTCACTTTTCTCAACATTCTCTTCTTTTTTTTAATGAAATTTAGTTTTTGTATGAAATTTGCAGAAGTCAGCTTCAACCAAATCAAATCTATCGGGATCAAATTCCATTTTACAACCGCAAGACAAAGTTAGAAGACTGCCTTCCCATTGGTATGTTCCTTCGTTCATTTTTTCCATATATTTAACCTGGCCTCAACTAACCATTCAGCACATGAGCATATTTTAAGCATTCACTAAAAAACAACCCATTTAATGAAGATTGTCGAAGCGGGTATAACGGTGAGTTCACATCAAGGTTAAATTGCACGGGGTTAGGTGTTTGAAAACAGGCCACATCATTCCTGGCGGCACCCATTCCAAACATAATGACGAACAAAAAAAAACAATTGCAAAAACAGACCGGTAATTTAAAGAAATACAAATAACAAAATATTTGGAATTAAATACCATTTAGCTTTCTGATACTATTTTGAGTCCTCATCAACAACCTTGTGGATTCATCTAAAATTTCCTCAAGGGGGAACTCTTTATCCCATAATGTTAGGATAAATGTGTCTGGGTCAAAGTTTGCCATAACTGATACTTTCGACGGGTTGTCCATAGGCATAAACCGTTGAGGTTCAATGTTTCTATGGACCAATGCATTGTTAGACTCCTTTGCCCAACGGTGAAGGCTTTCGTCTAAACACTCAAAATCATTACGCAAATCCCTGGACACAAGATATGATGATTCATTGATCGAAAGTTTTTTCACAAGATATTCCCCTCGTTCATTACACTCATCTGTCAAAGATTTATCTCGGGGCGTTGGTGGACAAAGGATTTTAGAAATACTCGTACAAGCAAAAAGTATTGATTGAATTAGAGCCCAACAATGAATAGCATTGTCCGATTTGACGATGATAGCCAATTCATTGCATGAACTTATTATAACTTGACATTGGAACTCAATCTCCATTAAAAAAACTATTTCAACATTCTTATTCAATAGTCATGGAAAACTCAATCAAAGACATTTTAATTTACTTATTTTAATTGGTAAACAGGTATTCGTATAAGAAAACAATCACCCACAGTTTGACAAACATTCTAAACCAAGGTATCAATTGATAATTTGCTATATGCTTATACCCTATATTGTTTATTTTTAGATCTTAAATAATGTCTTTTAAGAATATTCTTTTGAATTACTTTTTCGATTGCATCAATTAAAAGAAAAAACGCTTACTGTAACATATTAAAACGTTAAACATCTAATATAGATATAGCGAATACATGGCTGAACATATAGTATATGAAAAAAAACTAAACAATAATAAAACAATTAGGCTAGTGAAAGGCGACATCACTGAGCGAAATGTGGATGCCATAGTTAACGCTGCCGATTCCCATCTTAACCATGGAGGCGGAGTTGCAGGGGCCATTGTCAAAAAAGGTGGAAGAATAATCCAAGATGAGAGTAACGACATAGGTTTTGTTCCTGTAGGAACATCTGTAACAACTTCAGCTGGAAAATTACCTTGCAGGTCAGTTATTCACACGGTTGGTCCCCAGATGGGTGAAGGCAACGAGGAAGAAAAGCTAAATAATGCAATCAATAGTGTTTTAGAACTTGCCGCTCAAAAAGGTTTTAATAGCATATCCATCCCTGCGATAAGTTCCGGTGTTTTTGGTTTTCCTAAAGACAAATGTGCAAAAATACTAGTGAATGAAACTACAAAGTTTTTTCAAAAAGAGGGTGATAACTCATCTGTTGGAATTGTAGAGTTTTGCATCATCAATGATGACACCCTAAAAGAATTCAAAAGAGAATTTGAATTGCTAAACTAACATTGCAATAAAGTATAAGGCACATTTCCCCCGTTATCACTATTTTATGAAATTGATGAATTAACTAATTATTTCCACCTATAGATACTTAATCACATGTCTTACTGGATTTAGACAGTAGTAGTTCAATCCCTTTTGCTAAAGAATTAAAATAAATTGGAGATAAACACTATTGTAAAGATGTAAAGTAAACCATGGATTGGAACTCTTTTGGTGGGAAATGGCCAAGGAGAGATGGCAAAGACGTTGTTGTTGTAAATACTCACGATAGACGACTAGAGATGTTTATTGTAGGCAATGATGATGCCCTCTATCACAGATGGCAGGAGCGACCTGGCGGAGATTGGAATGGAAGGTGGGAATCACTTGGTGGGAAATGGCCAGACGACAGTGACCCAGTTGTTGTGGTTAACGCAGACGGCAGGCTCGAGGTGTTTATGGTTGGCAATGACAAAGAGCTTTATCACATATGGCAGGAGCGACCTGGCGGAGATTGGAATGGAAGGTGGGAATCACTTGGTGGGAAATGGCCAGACGACAGTGACCCAGTTGTTGTGGTTAACGCAGACGGCAGGCTCGAGGTGTTTATGGTTGGCAATGACAAAGAGCTTTATCACATATGGCAGGAGCGACCTGGCGGAGATTGGAAATAGGATTAGAATTAGTTATAAAAAACATCACCATAAAAAAAATCAAGCCATTTTATTGCATAATTAAATATTAATGTCAAATCAAGTGGCAGAGAATATATTTTTCCAATTATACAGCATATCCATAAAACCCTTTTACAATATTAGCCAAATCCACCCTTTACAATAATTTGGATAATTTTTTTTTTGTTAACACATAACTTGTGTTATTCACACATCCCATTCTAAATGAACAGCAAGTTAACAGCATTTATAGTGGGTAATGACAATCGCAAATTCTTTAGACATACAGATCAGAGGCCGAAGGAAAGATTTTGATTTTCCTTCTTTCAATTTCAACACATATCATCTTAAAGAATGATATGAATGGTAATCAGGTGGCGCACCAGTATTGCACACATACTCATGGGTCTTTCGACATACAGCATAATCACAAGATATTTTCTCCTTTATCAATCAACAAAAATGAGTTACTCTGAGTAACTCATTGCTGGTATTTTTTATAGACAGGGACATAATTTATTTTAATAGTTATCCAACAATCAGAAACAATCCAGTTCCAATGCTGCTTATGTTATTATGTTCGCTATTGTTATGGAGAGCCTTGATCATTAAAAAACCGCAAAAGACCATCCAATCCTTAAATAACATTTAATCTCATCAAAGTCCATGTCTCAAAACGATATTAATTCAAAATATATAGAATTTCTAAACGAGGCATTATCTGCTGAAAATGCAGCCGTAGATAGGATAACATCAAGAATGGATCAAACTCCAATTCCAGAGTTAAAGCAAAGGCTACATCAACATTTAGAAGAAACTCATAATCAACAAGAAAGACTAACACAGGTAATAACACGATTAGGAGGAAAACCTACCGAGTCAAAAGCACAACTACCGATACTAGCACCACCCGCAACTACATTGATAAAAAAAACCGTAAAAGACTCCTTAGAGTCTATAACCAACGATAAAAAAGACAATCCACTGCCAGAAGAAATGGAGCTAATGCAACTAAAGCAAGACACCCTTATTGAAGGCGCGGAAATTGTAGGATATGAAACCCTAATTGAAATAACTCAAAAAATTAATGGTTTACCTAATGATGAAATCATACCCGCAATAAAACAAAGTTTGCAAGAAGAAAAAGATATGCACAGATGGTGTAAAAATAATATGCCCATGGCAGTTGGAATTCTATTGCCAAAGATTTTATCCGCGATCAGCAAATAGAACGCAATTAATCCATTTGATACAAAGTCGCAGTATGGATATTTTTTAACATCAATGTTAGACCATCTTCAATAATGCAGCATACACAATAATTACAAAATGGATCCATTTCTATTCAAATTTTGCCCAAGCCACTCATGTACTTTATGGAACACCTTATCTGCCACTTCATCAAGGCTGTGACTGGCATTATCATACAGTACCAGCTGTTTTGGCTCTTTAGCTTTATTGTACACATACGACGAGCAATATGACGATAGCACGGCATCACTATTACCATGTATTAGTAAAATAGGACATTCGTTTTCTTTTAATTTTGAAATGCCCTCTGTGCCATAACTTTGAGTGGCTAGAGTTACAACGGTTTTCACAAAATCTTTAGCAAGAGCCGCTGAAGAAATAACCACCGCACCCCCAAAAGAATGCCCTACAAGTCCAATAGAGGTTTTTCTTTCTGCTTGTGTAAGGAACTCGATGCCTGCAAGAACATCTACAACACATTCCTCAAGGTTTGTTGGATAACGAAATCGAATCCGAAGTGTATTCATTTCATCATCTTTAGCAAGTTTCTGAGATAACCTATTGTACAGTCCCTTGGCTGGGCTATCCCAGCCTCCACCAACACCCCCAACCAAAATAACAGCAGCACTACCCCCTTGAAATCCGGTTTTGTAGTATCTACAGTCTATATTATCACCATCACTATTGGCACTATCAAAGATTTTCAGTTTTATGGGCATGTAGCCCTCATTGGTTATTGATCCCGCCTCAATACCCTTAATCAATTAGACATACAATAGAATATAGAAAACATATCTTTTAAGGTAGTAATCTTTTATCACAAATAAAATCAATTAGAGACATTGATTCTAATTGGCATGGTTAAATCAGGCTCTTCCAACGTTCTAATACTGCAAGGTTAACCTATCAGTGATTCATAAACCTTGATAGGTAACTGGGCAAAATAATGGTATTTTGATTAATTCCACTTGATTATTTGAGTGAAGACAATATAAAATCTCAATCAATAAAGGGTTATTTTTGTAAAAATATATAGGAAATCTTATTTGTGAAATTCTTTTTCCAAGGCGTCTTTTAGCATATGAACATGTTTTTCCCTATCTTGTTTAATGGTTTTCCACATATCAACTAAATCAGACCTGTTATCTTTTTCAGCATCTTGAATATATTTATCTATAGTATCATATATGAAATCTGCATCCTTTCCTAATGTCCTCAATATATCATATGCCCTATTAGATAACCCCGTGTTAGATGTCAGAGACATTTATTAAATAAACAACTTTTAGTCATTATTAAATTTTTATATATCTATAGGGATTTGGCAATATCCATGCCAATAGAAAACAAATACGTTTTATAGATTGTTTCTATTTTAAAAGATTTTTTTTAAGAAATTAATAAAATGTATTTGTTTGTTTTATATATCATAAGATCAAAACATTAAAAGTATAAAATTTACTTTTTATTATACGTACTTGTATAATATTTACATGTTTAATAAAAAATATGTCAATTATTACATAATGTGTAAAGTATATGTATAAAAGTTAAATATTTGTTGTTATTATTATGTATAGTTGATGATAAATGGATATAGACCCTAAAGCTCA
>JADDOW010000074.1 GCA_016782225.1 Nitrososphaeraceae archaeon | reverse complement strand
AAATGAACAGAGCCTACAAAACACACAATTTATTATCTAGATCTTAATAACCACTTCCAACATAATTTTATTCAAAATAACTAATCGCCTGCAAAAAATAACACTGCATAAGTTTTAAAAGCATCATCAATAGATCTTTTTGCACTGAGAATGAATATTGCCAAATTACGGAATATAATATTAAATAGCCAAAAACATAATGTGATTTATGCAAACTAAAAGAAAAATAGCTGCAGAAATAACAGTTTCAATTGCATTTATCATGTTAGCCGTATATGTCGCCGACGCAGGAATAGCAAGATTAAACAATGGTGATGGATTTATTCCTCTTTCATTAAAAGACAGGGGGATGATATTAGGAGGAGGTTCAATAATTCTCTTTTTCATATCATTTGGATTAGGATTTAACATTAAATCAAAGGTTATAACAACTTTATTAATTGTTGGAGGGGCACTTATGGCAATAGCTGTAATCATTCCAACTTTTATCATACCTGACAATTCAGATATGATATCGGATACAAGTTCTCCTTCAGGTGATCCAATGCTTGGAATTATCATAGTTGGATTTATAATAATGGGACTAGGAATTTTGAGAGCTGTGAGAAAAAAATAATATGAAAAATAAAAACATTTTAAAACTTTTTCTTAACAGATAAAATTATCTTTATCCACATAATACTAACTGTTTCAGAATCATTAATTTTGAGATGAGATGATACAGGTGACAACAATTCTTTCTTTCAGATCAATCAAATATTGCATGCCTATACAAATTTTTAAAAACATATCAAAGAATTTAGAAGATATCATTGTTATCAATATATCAATATACAACATAACCAACAATACCATTAGAAAATTAAAGACAAACAAAATAGGATAACGTATTACCAAGTATGGTTATTTTCGTAGGTAATACCAAAAAATTGTTTTTTATTACACAAAAACTACTAATTCAGTATAAACACCTTTTTTATATTTATACTAAAGATTATAACGTTCTTTAACCAATTAAAACTATTGGAAACTATCTTGGTCAAGGGGCCAATATCTATGAAAGTAAGAGGAGAATGCGAAATATTAGGTGTCAAATTTAAAAATACTTTCATCACATACCAAAATAACAAGTATCTCCCCATTGAGAAAAATACAGACACAATAATATCTCTAAAAAAAGGAAAGAATTATTTTAATTTAGAAAAAAATTCAAAATACGACCAAGACCAAATTGGAACAAATATTTGGGACAGTATTATAGAATGCATATTAAATTTAAATAGAAAAAGAATAATTATTATTGGTCCTTCAGATACTGGCAAATCGACATTAACTTTATTCATAGCGAACAAATTGCTCAATAAAGGCCTAAGACCACTTATAATAGATTCAGATATCGGACAAGGGGAATTATCGCCCCCAACTTGCATTGGATCAACAATTTTGTCCAAACAAACAATAGATCTTGCAAGAGTTAATCCATATTATGTAAATTTCATCGGCGACATACAGCCAGTAGGTTATGAATCAAGAATAATAGACTGCATAAAGAACTCTTACGATAAATTAAATAAAAACAACAATATAACGTTAATAAACACAGACGGTTTTGTAAACAATAACGAAAATAACTACAAAATAGATTTAATAAAAAAGATAGATCCAGATTGCATTATCTGCATGAGTGAAAACAACCAAACCATTGACCTATTCGACAGCATAAGAGAAGAATTTTCGGGTAATTTAAATATAAAAATAATACAAGGTCAAGCACCACATAAAGAAATAAGAAAAACAAGTTACGATAGAAGGATGAAAAGATTAATAAAATACTCAAATCTTTTGAAAACATTTACAAAGAAAGTATTTATTTCAAAGCACAAAGTAATTTCTATCTACTATCAAAATAGTTTTTTTTTATCGGAAAGAAATACAGAAAAAGAAAAGATTGATGGAATCGGATCAAAAGATAAAATTATTAAAGATTTACTAAATAACAGGAATTTTGTTAGAAATCGCTTTGTTGGCCTATCATTAAAAGAGGATTATGAGAAAATTACAGGTTTTGGCATACTAAAAGAATTCAACAAAGGTTATTTTATGATACAATCATCTATTAATAAATTTGACAACATATTCATAAGTGATATAAAATTGTATAACGAAAGTACAAGTTTGTTCAGATAAAAATTGGATTATCAACAACAGTTAAATTAATTTTATGCTAATTCAAATAACTGCTATTGGAAAATACAAATAACACAAACAGTGACTTTGACTTTGACCTTAAAAGAGGCATTTGTATTATTTGTAAAGATAATTTAAAAAAAGAAAATACAATGGTGGAAGAAAATCAAAAGTACATAAAATATAAAAAAAAAATATGCTCAAGTTGTTTTAAGGAATACTATCCTTAGTATACATAATCTTTCAATCAAACCCTTTTTCAAAAACCAAATTTCTCATCCATGATCAGTTACACGCCATACAGTCAAAAAATTTCGATTGCTTGTTGTCAAATCAAAAACATCTAACGAATATCTAAAATATTAATACAATAATAAAATCATTATAAAAACAATTTTTTTCAGGATAAAGTTTGGGGTAGCCTACTAGTACCAACACGAATAGGCAGCCCCATCTCAAATCTTTCTAAATCCACCACGTAGACGTAACAGCATGGCTGCGCTGCCTTAGGGTTGCTCCCTCCCGGACCTCACCCATTTCGACAATACACAGTCAAGGCCACACCTTCATGTAGTTTGCTGTTCATAGCCATCCGATACGGCATGATTTCATATTAGACAGATAAGCAGGTACCGCCCATTCGTGAATTTACCTAGTAGTTACTGATCTCAGCATGAAGCCGATTTCCGATATGGGGCACGGCTAGCACCCCGATCCTACCTACCCCAATTAATCATCAATAGATTCAAATATAATTTTATTGGAAGATATAACACAATAATATTATTGAAAAATATTTGTGTTTGGTAGGTTATAAGAATAAACCCAAATAACACAAAACATGATTATTGTAAAAAAATATTGCAATTATGTAAAAAATGAAATTTAAAACTTGATTTGATTCAAATACAACAGTAAAAATAAATTAAAAGACAAATGTGTTACATCATTCCGTCCATTCCACCTGGAGGCATTCCACCCATCCCACCTGGAGGCATTCCACCGCCTCCTGCTGATTTACTCGATGCAATAACATCATCAATCCTCAAAATCATTGATGCAACCTCTGTAGATGACTTGATAATTTGTTCTTTTACGGAAAGTGGCTCTACAATATCAAGTTCGGCCATATCAGCAATCCGTGAGTTTCGTGCATCTATACCAGACCATGTTGATCCCTTGCTCTGTCGTGACCTTAACTCAGTCATTGTATCGATTGTATCCATACCTGCATTTTCTGCTAATGTCAAAGGAATAACTTCTAGGGACTCTGCAAATTTCTCAGCTGCAAGCTGCTCTCTACCAGATAATGTGCTTATCCATTCCTTTAGTTTGTTGGAAACATAAGCTTCAGGAGACCCACCACCAGCAACAATCAATGGCTTTTCCAATACATCTTTAGTTACCATTAAAGCATCATGGACCGACCTATCCGCCTCATCCACTACCCTTTGAGATCCACCGCGAATAAGAATTGTAACAGCTTTGGGATTTTTGCATCCTTCAATAAATACCCACTTGTCTGTTTCAACCTTTCGCTCTTCAACCAAATCACTTTCACCTAGATCTTTTGGGGTCATGTCATCTAAGTTATTGATCACACGAGCACCTGTAGCTCTAGATAATTTTGTCATATCACTTTCTTTCACACGTCGAACTGTTAGAATAGAAGATTTTGCAAGGTAATGCTGTGCAATATCATCAATTCCTTTTTGACAGAATACTACATTTGCGCCTGCAGAAGTTATTTTGTCAACCATGGATTTTAGCATGGTGTTTTCTTCATCAAGGAATCTTTTCATTTGGTCGGGGGATGTTATATTTAATTTGGCATCAAATTCAGTTTTTTCAATTTCTAATGCAGAGGTGATTAACGCGATTTTGGCATTGTTAACACGTTTTGGCATACCACCATGGACAACTTCTTTATCCAAGACCATTCCTTTAATTAATTTGGTATCCTTAATAGAACCACCTGCTTTCTTTTCCACTTTGATATCATCCAAATCCACCTTTGTAGAGTCATTAAGTGTTTCTGCCACCTGTTGTGCAGCTGTTACAACAATATTAGCTAAATCAACAGAATCTTTAGAAACCAATTTGGTCTGCATAGAAGTTTTAGCTATTTTTATCAATTGCTCTTTCTCACCAGCATTTACCTTCATGGCAATACTGTTCAAGATTTCAATAGATTTGAAAGCGCATTTCCTATACCCATCCACAATAATAGTTGGATGAACGTTTTTAGATATTAATTCCTCCGCTTTTTCGACCAAGGCCCCTGCTAAAACTACTACGGATGTAGTTCCATCCCCCACTTCGTTATCGGTAGCTTTACTTATTTCCACCATCATTTTTGCTGCTGGGTGTTGGACATCTATCTCCTTTAGGATAGTTGCACCATCATTGGTAATCGTAACATCACCTAAAGAATCCACAAGCATTTTATCCATACCTCTTGGACCCAGACTTGTCCTTACTATTTCTGCAACGGTTTTTGCAGCTGTAAAATTATTTCTTTGAGCTTCTCTACCTTTGGTCTCTGTAGACCCTTCTTTCAATATTAAAACCGGCATACCGCCAGCTGAACCTTGTTGAATTGACACTTCCACTATTCACCTTAAAATTATAGTTAAAATTCATTAATTGGTATATTTTAAACTTACGTATGAATTGCGATTAATTTGGATGCATGGCAAAAAAATAATTCAATGAAGAATCAAAACAATCTATACAAATAAAGAATCATATTTTCCTGCCGATACATCAGAATAAACATCTTTGGCAACTTTATCCTCAACTTTTATGCCTAAACTTAAACACGAGCCAATTATTTCTTTAGCAGTAGACTTTACATCTGGAGCATACGAAATATCTGATTTCATTTTAGCTATCTTGACTACACTTTCCATAGAAATATTTCCAACAAAGTTAGTGCCAGCAGTTCCAGAACCCTTGTTAATACCAGACTCCTTAAATATAAGCGCAGTTGTTGGGGGAATACCAACTTCCACGGTAAATTTTTTGGTTTCTGAATCAACCTCGACTTTGACTGGAACTTTCATCCCTGGAAAATCTTTAGTCTTTTCATTTATAGTATTAACCACCTGCAAAATATTAATACCAAGTGGACCCAATGCAGGTCCTAATGGAGGTCCAGCACTAGCTTCACCCCCACTTACTAAAGCATTTACAACTTTTTTTTCACTCATAAACTATAATCAACCATACTAATACAAATCCTCTTATATTCTTATAAAGTCTTTTTTAGATAATTAGCATCAACTGTGACAGGGATTTGATATGGAGAGTCCAATAAAACAACTGTTGCCTCTTGTTTTTCGTAATCCACCCTAGTTATTTTGGCTTTCATCGATTTAAACGGTCCAGCTATAATTTCAACAGTGTCATCTATTATTAACTCAGTTACTACGGGTTTCTTTATCAAATACCCTTCGAGATCTTTATATGGCAATTCTCCTCTAATTTGACCTCTTATATGACGTATACCATGTAAAGCTTCATAGGCAATGTTGGAATCAAGAGCTTCAATTATAACATATCCTTTAAAATTATCAAGGAATAAAATAGAGTAAATGCCTTCAATCTTTTTTGACGATAATCTACTATAAAGCGTAGAAGCTATCAAACTCTCTTGACCACCAGAAACCCTAACGACAAAAAATTTAGAATCCGAATCATCATCCCCTTCTTCTGAATGTGACGATTCAGTTTCTATGTCACTCTTTACCAATTTTTGGTTTTCCTGTTTGTTGTTTTTTTTACCCTTTTTCGTATCTTCTTGTAAAATGGAGAGGGATTTACTTTTATTTTTATTTTTATTTTGAGACAATTTATCAGTATTTACCCCAAGAGCATCATCATCATTGTCGATGTCATCATCAACAACATCAGTATTATCGGAATCAATATCCATCAAGTCCAAGTCTCCATCACCATCAGTGAGCTTTTTTGGCATATTTATTGAAATCATTAAACTTAGTTATTTGGAATTTATAAGTTTATAATGCATTTGATGTCGAATACCAATATATTTTAATATAAAAGATAAAATAATAAATACAGATTTTATTTTATTGATAAAGAATTTTACAATACTAACATCCACAAAAGATCCAGCAAGTAATACAATGATAAATTATCTATTAGATAACGAAGAATTTGAAATAACAAACAAAGGCATCATAGAAAATCAGAATAATCATAACAATACAAATACAGATTTTAAAGTATTGGGTTCTTTAAAGCATTTAAATACTGCACTAGTCATTACAAATCGAGATTTAATTAATATCAATAATCTAGATGGGATAATACCAAAAGAAAACATGGTAATATTTTTATCAAAACATGCGTCTAAAAGTAAAACCCCAACTTTGACTTCTCATAGCACTGGAAATTTTTCAGACATCGTTTTATCAGGTGGGAAGCCAAAGGAAATTGGAAACACATTTCCATCCTTTCAAAAAGTCTATATGAAAAAGATATATGAAAAAAGGCAAGAACTTTTTGGCTATGATTTGACAATAGAGGCCACTCATCATGGACCCACCTCATTGGTAAATCCAATCCTATTTATAGAAATAGGTTCCTCAGAAAATCAATGGGTAAACAAAACAACTGCGTCAATAGTATGTAAAAGTGTATTGGAATCTATAATAGATATTGAAAAATACATTGAGAATAACAACACAACCATAGGTATAGGAATTGGTGGTAATCACTATCCACAAAAATATAATGAACTGATTCTTTTCTCCAATGTAGCCTTTGGGCCCGTAATCAGCAAGTACAATCTTGCTTTCATAAATGAACAAATAATGAAACAAGTCAAAGGAAAAAGCATCGAAAAAATAAATCACATATATGTCGATGATAAAGGATTAGGCAAAGATAAAGAGAAAGTATTAAACATTTTGAACTCTCAAGATTTAGAGATCATTTTTATTTGATAGGCAAACCATTTCCATAAAAGCATCCCTCATCAAATATTTAAGAAACAGAATTAAACATTTTAAAATATTAAAAAATATAAGAATTGAAAAATCCAAGATAAATTTTGTTAAAATAAGAAATGATGAGGATAGTAATTACAGGCAATATGGTTATTATCAATTAATGAAAATGAAATTGAATATTAATTCAAGAGAAGAAAAAATACAGATCTAAACACAAAGAGGATAGAGTAAATAAATTTGTGAGAAACAGGTGTTCTGTCCAATCATTTGGCGTTATTTTTGGGTGTTTAAGAATGGGTGAAAAATATCATTATATAAAATTGGGTTCTGCATCCCCATCGGGTGTCGAAAAAGGGGTTTCATTTTTCGGCGGTAGGTTGTGAATCAATCCACGTATTTTTCTAACTTCGGCAACTAGGGCAATTGTATCATCATCAGTAGAGATATCATTTCCTTGCATCTTCTAATAAACAAGTCTTGATAAAAGATTGTGAGGTGTCTAAACACTGCTCATTTAATCCTCAGTTTTTAAAATGTCGTCTGCTATCGGATTCCCTGAATTCAATTTTTTTATCCTTCCCCTTGTGCCATTGTTTCAGTATCATTGAAATATTTCAGGTTTTGCAGCCCATACCATTGAATTGAATTGAATTGAGTTTAACATTTTGGATTCTAACGGATCGCATGTTTCCCATTTCCTTCTTCTGTGTCATCAAAAATCTTGTATTTCTTGTATAATGTAGCTTCACGCACACAAAACCATTCTTTTGGTGAATCAGGACATAACTATTTGTTCTTTGTTTGGAGTAGTAGAGTCTGGTTTAGCCAAAAACTCTTTTGCTAGTTCATCAAACATTGTTACTGTCTCCAAAGTTTTCAATATTTTCAATATTTTTTCTGGTTGTCCTTTTCTTTTGCAGCAAAACAAAGGCAAGTAAAAAACTTTCCATCAGACTATGTCGTACACTACGTTGTAGAATTATATGACATTTAAATAAGATTCAGCGATAGATATATTTAAGGTGAATTCTTATAAGTCCGGTATACCTAGAGCTACAGGCGTTTTCCAATGCAAATGTAACACTATCATAATACTATGAAATTATATATAATTTAGTATTACTTGATGGGCATTTGAATCGACGGAGTCTTTCCATGATGTTTTTTCAACAACCATTCTGAGCACCAAAAAAAAAACAAATCAGCTGAAGAAATCAAACAACTGTTTTAACAACACGGATGGTTTCAGCAAAATCAGATACGGCATAATCTTACCAACCAAAAAAAAAACAATTTCCTTAAAGAGTACTCACAATCGAAATAGGCTAAAAAAAGAATAACCAGAGACTTAGAAAAACAAACAGTTAATTGTAAGAATTAAAGCAAAAATTATGTTAAAAATCAAAAGAAATGGGAATTACTAATGTGTTCTGGCAACTTTAACTAACTCCCGCAGATGTGATAAGGACCTCACCTGTGCACCATTTACCTTTTTGTAAAGACTCCAAAACTGTTCATTTGTTAGGTCTTTTCTTTCTTTTAGTATTTTCAAATGGCGTCTCATAGAACGCACTTTTATAACATAAACTTCTTTTTTACCCACTCTGGCGGTTTTTTTTCCTTTCTTCGATCCAGGACCAGTTCCATGTTTCTTTTTTATTTGCAGTTTTGTTCTTGTTCTACCTCTAGAAGTACCTTTGATCTTTGCAGTCCAAATAGACCCATTTTTTACTAAAGATTTAATGTTTTCGCGGGTGATTGAATCTGCGACATCATCTAACTTATCAGGTTCAAATCTAACACGATTAATACCCACTCCAAGGATTCTAGAAACCAATTCTCTTTTTTTACGAATGTTAACAACCATAATTATTACACCTTTTGTTCTTTTTTATCAGAATCCTTTATTTCAGATGATGTTTCCGTTTTTGTTTTGCCTTTTGTTCCATTAAGCAATTTGATTCCCAATGATTTAGCTTTTTCGATTATTTCCAATCGTTTTTTATTCCCTACAGTATGAGCAATGCGTGCTGCATCTTTGTTTTTATCCAATAGGGACAAATCATTAACATTATAAACCAAATTATCTACAAAACCTGAAGGATGTAACCCACGAGCTAGTTTTGGACCACCGTAGCCAATCTTGACTAGTGGTGGAACTCCAGAGTATTGTTTACGCATTTTATTATCAATGCCATCTGGTTTTCTCCAATTGGTCGCTAATCTTTTATACCTCCAGCTTTCTTGTCGTTTAAATTTTGGACGTCGGTCGGAAATCTTTTTGCGTTGTTCAAGGAGCTCGCTATTGATTACCATAATAACTTTTTATTTTTCCTTGAATAAATAAATATGTTTCCGAAATCAAATAATAAAACTAAATCAATAGTAATAATCTAGAGAAGCATTATAAGGCTCATTATTAAAAGTATATAGATAAAACTTTAAAATATTGACAAAAAAAGAAAAGGATAAAAGGTTTTAGAAATAATGGTAATTTAATGAATAAATACGAATTACCATCTGTCCCTTATAGTTATGATGCCTTAGAGCCACATATTGATGCAAAAACTATGGAAATCCACCATACAAAACACCATCAAACATATACCAACAATCTTAATGCAGCTATTGAAAAATGTTCAAATGACATTCAAAATAAAGATGTAACAGAAATTTTATCCAACCTTGATCAAGTACCAGCCGAATTAAGAGGTGCAATTAATTTTAATGGAGGTGGATTTGATAACCACCGCATATTTTGGAACAACTTATCCCCAAATGGAGGTGGAGAACCAAGTGGTTCAATTTCAGATGCAATAAATTCATCATTTGAAAGCTTTGAGAATTTTAAGGAAAAATTCTCGGCTGCAACAATAGCCATTCAAGGCAGTGGATGGGGATGGTTAGTATATAATCCATCAAGCAGAAAGGTGGAATACAAATCGATGCCAAATCAAACAAGCCCAAGAACAGAAGGGTTAGTGCCTCTTTTAGGATGTGATGTATGGGAACATGCATACTATCTAAAATATCAAAACAAGAGACCCGACTATGTTAATGCATGGTGGAATCTGATTAACTGGGATGATGTAAGTAGCAGGTTTGATAAAGTAAGAAGCTAACCAATTATTTATTTATTTTAACCCCAGACTCTTTTACCAATCAATAACACCGTTAATTAAAGTCAATTCGTCCAAATCCCTCCCTAACTGTGGTATTGACATTCATAGTATAGTCATAGATCTTTATTGAATAGTCATTCAGGATGGTCATCATTTTATCATCGATGTTTTTGCTCATATAAAAACCAGGGCAATCGCCAGTAAGTTGAAAAGAAGCATGAACGGACATACGGTTATTTTCATATTGGCTCCATGAAAAAAAAGGATACAGCCAACAAACTCCCGGTTTATCGGGATGAAGATCACAGGAACCATGATCGTCTAAAAATCTACAAGAGATGGGGTTTCCGTTATCAACCTCATTTTCATCACTTTTTCTTTTTAAATTGATCATCGTTAATGTGGTTATAAGATTGGAATTATCGGAATTGGTGGCAGAATTGGTATCCCATGATGCAACGTATGTTTCATTTGTTATGAAATCAGATTTATTTTTATAACCCAAACCTTGAGAAATCTTTGCAATATCATCAACAGTTAATGGTAAACGGCCCTGCCGATTACAACAATTATGACAATCAGGCCATAAACAATCCCATAAAAGGAAAAGAGATGGATCTGTTATATATGGAATGTGAAAAGTAACTTGATTTATCTTTATTTGATAGTCTTGTAAATCCATCCTTTTTCCTAAGTGTAATTCCCTCACAATCGGATCTATATCCCATTTTTTAGAAAGCATATCAAGGGATAAAGAAATGAGACTGGTTTCATCAGATCCAGTATTGGAAATAGTCATCATATGTAAGATTATAAAACCCGTTGTTTAAATGTGACTATGATATCACTCAAAAAGATAATGAACCAAATAAAAAGAAAATGTCATTAGAAAACTCCATATCCAAAGAAAGAAAAAAAGGAAAACATGCGTCTTCAACAGAAAATCGTCGATTAGTATGGGAATATGTTATTTGGCCACTGGTGCTTGATGTCAATAGAAACTATTTTACATTAAAAGAATATCACATACAAAGGGATACAATTTGCAAGGAGAGAAATATTTTTCCATCAAAGGTTGCTGGTGGGTTTGTATCACTATTAGTTAAAGGAATTTTAATTCGCGAGAAAAACATCTATTCTATCCATTATAAGCTTATACCATATATGAGAAAAAAGGTTAATTTGGATTATGGTACTGTGATACGAGAAGTAAACACAAAAAAATAGATATTATAACTCAAAGACAGGTATTCTGATTTTTAGTCAAAGATAAAATAAAATAGTGGAAAAGTTTTATGATAGTGGTAGCTCGTGAAGCCCGGTCGAACCAATAAAACTACAACATTGGTGCCGAATCTAGCGGTCAAACTCCAAGGGACTAAGGATTCCAGGCTCTGAATCTCATAGTAGAAAAGACACCTGGAGACAGCAGTTCGAATCTGCTCCGGGCTACTTGAAAATAATCAATTACAAAATAACAGGCCTGTTAAATTTCCGTATTGACCAATTTATATAAAAATATGAAATGGCCACATATTGTTAGAATTATATATATGGTCCTGCATTGAGTATCTCCTCAGGAACAGATTTGAATTTTTTAAAGTTCGTAACAAAGAGATTGGATAATCTTTTTGCTGAGAAATCATATTTTTCTTTATCATGCCAGGTGTTCTTCGGGTCTAATATCTCTGAAGGCACGTTGGGGCAGGTATTAGGATAATCAAGATTAAAAATTTCATGGTGATGATAATCAACATCATTCAAATTCCCATTTATAGCAGAAGAAACCATCAGACGAGTATATTTTAGATCTATTCTTTTCCCAATACCATATGGGCCTCCAGACCAGCCAGTATTGATAAGATAGACTTTGGAATTATGTTTAGTAATTTTGTCACCCAATAGTTTTGCATACTCTGTTGCCCTACGAGGCATAAAAGGAGCGCCAAAACATTGTGAAAAAGTCTCCTTTGGTTCGGTAATGCCTCTTTCAGTCCCTGCTAATTTACTAGTATAGCCAGACATAAAATGATACATAGCCCCTTCTTTTGATAACTTTGATATTGGTGGCAGAACCCCAAAGGCATCAGCAGTTAAAAAAATAATAACAGAAGGATGACCACAAATGCTGGGTATTACTGAACGAGGTATAAAATTAAGAGGATAAACGACTCTAGTGTTTTCAGTTAGGCTGCCGTCTGAAAAATCAGGTTCACGGGATACGGGATCAATTACTACATTTTCCATCACAGATCCAAATTTAATTGCATCCCAAATCTGGGGTTCTTTATTTCTATTTAGGTTTATACATTTAGCATAACATCCGCCCTCAAAATTAAAGACACCGCTATCAGACCACCCATGCTCATCATCACCGACTAACCTACGGTTTTCGTCTGCTGAAAGAGTCGTTTTTCCGGTTCCTGAAAGACCAAAAAATAACGTAGAATTACCATCATCCCCTAAATTTGCAGAACAATGCATAGGAAAAATCCCTTTGGTAGGTAAAATAAAATTCATTATTGAAAACATGGACTTTTTTATCTCACCAGCATAAGAGGTGGAACCCATAAGGACTAGCTTCTTTTTAAAATTCATTATTATAAATGTCTCAGATTTCGTTCCATCGACTTCAGGTACGGCGGTAAAATCATTGATAGACAAAAGTGTAAATTCAGGAATAAAATTTGATATCTCATCTTTTGATGGTTTTATAAAAATCTGATTTGCAAATAGGCTATGCCAAGCTTTATCAGTTATAACCCTGACAGCTAAACGAGAAAATGAGTCTGCTCCAACGAATCCATCAAAAACATACAGTTTATCTTTCAATTTATTTTCCTCAATAAACTTCATCATTTTATCAAAAATTTTGTCAAAGTTCTCCTCCGATATTGGATGATTGACCTTTCCCCAATCAACAGAATTTGCAGTGATCTCATCACGTACAATAAATTTATCTTCAGGGGATCGACCGGTAAATTTTCCAGTTTTTACAGACAAGGAACCTGTAAAAGACAGTTCACCTTCATGATTTAAAATAGCTGATTCAACTAATAGAGGAACCGATAAATTCTTTCGCCCCTGATTAATTGTCAATTCCATCTTCTAGATTTGCTTCATGATACCAATGGTTATAATCTTTGGGGTAGATTGTTATTAAAGATACATGTAATAAATTATAAAAATTTATTTTTGTTAGAATATTTTTATAATTTATTACAAAACAAATTAAATTACTTAAAAAATATAACAAAGGTTCTCGGTATAAAAATATACTAAAAGTAGAAAAGCACTAAAATTCGCTATTTAACTAAAAGATCAGATAAATCAATATTAAAGAAATACTTAAGAATTCCAACATAGCTTTTAATTGGTGGTGGAATTTCATCTTCACAAACGAGGTCCAAATCCCTGGCGTTAAACCATATCATAACACTTTGTAAAATATTAAGGAATCGAACATACTGGCTTTCAACAATCCCAAATGATTGAATATATTTTTCAGATAAAAGCCATGATGCTGTGAAATCAATACATTTGGTACCATAAAGTTTTTTTAATTGGTCTCTGATATCAACTCCAAAAGTAAATGGCTTCTTACACAAAATAAGTGGGAAATCGACTTTATCAGGGATAAACAAACCAGGTGGAGACCAAATAGATATTATCCTTGTACCATCTCTGACATCATATTTGAATTTATCAAGTAATCTCTCATTGATTTTTTCATCAGTAAACCAAGAAAATATAACCGTGGCCTCAGCCAGTGACGATTTAACTACATCCTCATTTATAATATCTATCTGATCAACAGATGGATTTATTTTGGACTTTATATGACTAATAGTATTCGGATCGATTTCTATACCAACAGATTTTCTAACACCATATTCTCTGCTTGCAATCAAAAGTGATGAAAAATTTTTACCAACACCCAAATGATAAAATACATCATTCTGATTTAATTCGCAAAAAGAGAACATTTTTCTAAAAAAATTATCGGGAATCACAACATCATCACCCGATATTACAGATGAGGGAAGAGTTGCAATAAAATCACCTATTTTCAATAATACTATTTTTTTTATCACCTATAAAAATTAATTTTAATATGGAAATAGACAGATAAAATTTTAGTCATTGGTCAAGGTTAACGAAATCAGATTTCCACATACACATTATTGTTTTCAATAACAATTTGATAGGTCTCTTGTTTCTTTAATTTTTGGGGAAACCAAATAAGTTCACCGTTTTTAATGTTCCACTTTGCGGCATGCCAAGGACAGACCAATTCTTTATGATTAAGAATAGATCCCTCATGCAGTTTAGCTCCTGCGTGATTACAAATATTATTTATGCCGTAATAATTTCCGTCAATATTTACAACTAAAATTTCTTTCCCACCTGCAGTAATATTTTTCAAATAGCCCTGAGGAAGATTTTCGGCGGTATCTACTAAAAACTTTGTCATAAAAATTTATAATAAAATAAGTATTTTAAACTATATACAATTGTTAAAATTCTTTATAGTCAAATTCAGGGTTAAGCAACTTTATTAACAGTGCTTTTTGTACATGTAACCTATTTTCTGCTTCGGCCCAAACAACAGAATGAGGGCCATCAATTATCTCAGATGTCACCTCTTTGCCTCTTTTAGCGGGTAGACAATGCATAAAAATGAAATCCTTTTTTGCATTCTGAATTAAATTCTTGTTAACTTGGTATAACGGTAAAAAAATGGTATCCCTTTTTTCTTTTTCATCCTCTTTTCCAATTGATATAAAAGTATCTGTAGTTACTATATCCGCTTCTTTAACAGCTTCAACAGGATCATTAGTTATCAGAACATAACTACCGTTTTTTTTGCTCTCCTCTATTGCAGTATTAATTACCCATTTCAAAGGTTCAAAACCTGGAGGGGTCGATATTTTTACATTAATTCCCAGTTTTGAACACCCTAATAACAAATCATTGCAGATATTATTACCATCACCGACAAATGCCAGTGTAATGCCATCAAGTTTCTTTTTGTATTCATAAATAGTCATCAAATCAGACAATATCTGACATGGATGAAATAGATCAGATAAACCATTTATGACAGGTATGTTTGAGTGTAAAGACAGTTTCTCCAGGTCGCCATGAGCATACACCCTTGCTACAATGCAATCAAGATATAACGAAAGTGTTCTTGCAGTATCCTCTATGGACTCGCCTCTAGACATTTGCAAATCATTATAAGCGAGGTTAATGGCATTTCCCCCTAACTGCAATATCGCAGTTTCAAAGCTAATCCTTGTCCTTGTGGAGGGTTTTTGGAAAATCATGCCCAATATTTTACCCCTTAATATTGGAGTTTTTGAACCACGGGCATTTAATGGATTTTTTAAATAATTAGCAACATCAATAACAGAAATAATTTGTTCTTTTGACAAATCACAAATACTTAAAACATTTTTATTCAATATTAAAAATGAAAAAATTCTTTAATTTAATGTTTTCAAAAGTGAGGAGAAAGGGTAAATAAAAGGTAGCGGACATCTAGGGTTTTTTTTTCTTAAACCATCCAAACAAGCCCCTCTTATCACTAGAATCAGATTTGTTCTCAACATTTGAATTAATTTCTTCTCCAACTTTCAATTTACCACCATCTCCAGTAGTAATATCAGTATCTTTTGGTATAGATTCTGATACAGCATCTTTCATAGAATTGGCATTGAAATCAGAATGCGAATTGTCAAGTGCTTTGGATTCCGGTTGTGCGTTAATTTCTGGCGTCAAGTCAGTTATTTCAATGGCACTTTTTTGCTGGTTTTTTATAATGCTATCCAAAGAAATCGGATCCACCGCTGTACTTTTATCATCGCTTGAGCCAATTCCCGCACTAGACTTTGAAAATGACTTTATTGTTTGTGTTTCTTCTGCAGCATCACGAGAGTCAAAATGTTGCTCTGTTTTATAGGAACCAGTTAAAGACAATTCATCATCAGAGCTGTATAAAGAATCGTGACTGAATACAGTATTAATAAATTTTTCTTTATTGAATAAAACCAAATCATCATACCCTTGCCCCATACCAAGATACATTATAGGTTTAGATGTAATATACGATATAGATATTGCAGCACCCCCCTTTGCGTCAGCATCAGATTTTGTTAAAATTGCACCGTCAAATTCAGTATAAGAAAAAAACTCTCTTGCTTGATTTATAGTGTCGTTACCAGAAAGCGAATCCCCAACAAATAATTTCATATCGGGCTTTATGACCTTGACAATTTTACCTATCTCAAACATGAGATTTTTTGCAGTCTGCATTCTCCCCGCTGTATCAATCAATACAGCATCAACATAATGTTTTTTAGCGTATTCTAATGCATCTCGAGCTACAGCAGATGGGTCAGCACCATATCTTTGAGATATAATCTTTATGGAAAGGTTTTCAGCATGAGCAGTTATTTGCTCTATTGCGCCAGCCCTATGAGTGTCTGCTGCAGCAATAACCACAGAAAGGCCATTTTTTTTTAATAAATTTGCGACTTTAGCAACGGTAGTAGTTTTACCAGTTCCATTAATACCAAGGAAAACAATTACAAAAGGTCCCCCTTTTTTCTGTTTCTTTTCCTGAATCAGACCCAATAAATCAATTGATCCAGCTTTAGACAATATTTCCCTAAAGTTATTTTTTAACGTAGACGCGATAATCTGCTCCGCTGTTTCGTTTTTTTGAATTTTCATGCCAACTAAATTGTTTTTTATTTGAATGGAAAGGTCATCAATAACTTCTTGTGAAACATCACTTTCTAAAAGGGCAACTTGTAAATCAAAAAGGCTTTCGTCCAATTCTTTTTCAGAAAGTTCTTTTTGACTAATACTCTTGGCAGCATTAGAAAACGCTCTTTTTAATTTATCAAACATACAAATTCACTTACTATTAAAATATCAGGCATCAACAAAAAATTCAGCATAGATAAATTAAATTAATGGGGATGGTGATGACCAGAATGATCCGATTGATTATAGTTTTGCCCTTGCATTTGACCCACATAAGAGTTAACAGTATTTTGAATTTCCATCATTCGATAAGATATTTTTTGTTTTTGCGAGGATAATTGCTTTGATGCTGTTTCAAACTCCTTGATTCGTTGCTCAATAAAATTAACTGCATCCTCTTTTTTCTTTTCAATTACTACTCCGCCCCCGACATTAACAAGAACCTTATTTATAGGATAAATGGCGCTTTTAACATATATCCCTATGCCAAGGGGAATCAATGACGAAGTTTCCACATCTAGAGATAAATTTTTTATTGCTTCAAATGAATTATGAGACTCCTCTAAAAGTCTATGCAACATCGACTCTTTGGATAGGATATCGTTATAATACGATTCCAATAATTTGGATTCTTGGATCATCTCGTTGATTGAATGCTCTGCCATATTGCGATTATTTTCTGCACCAGTTATTGCCATAATATATATAATTTACTGTACCATATTATAACTTTGACCTCAAAATCCACTGTCCGTACGTTATGAATAAAGTTTGGGATATTTCGCCGATTTAAAAATTTTATTGGAGAGCATATCAACATGCAAAAAGAAAGTCAAACATATTGTCGTGTTCTAGTTCGGGTTTTTATACCCATATGACAATTATTCGTTTTTCTTTTTTGTATCACTTTTTGGTTTAAACAGAGTTTTTAGTTTGTTTACATTTAGTGTCAAATCTTTAAGTTTCTCTTCAATTTTTTTAATATCATTCATTGCAGATTGTTCTTTTTTATCACTATCTGATTTTTCGGATTTTTTTGGATTCATGTATTTTGCTAATTGTTAATATTTAAATACAATATGTTTCTTTTTATCAGAAAAAAGTATAATTAAACCTTTTTGGTTTAACAAATCTGTTTCTAGTTTTGCCACTTACAATAAAAATACCAGTCACATATCAGAATTAACATAAAACAAAACATATCGGCAATTTTATCTATAACAACAATAACAAAATAAACCGGATATTTCAGCACATGTCAATTCCAAATTTATTGGATATGTATAATGGAAAAAACAGAAAACAATAATATATTAATATTGTAAAAAAGTAAATCCCATTATTGGTTCGGATTTTCATTAATGGATATGGAAATATTGGAAGGCGTTTAGCTACTGCTCTATCAAAAGATAAATCAATTGAATTAATTGGTGTCGCAAAATATTCACCAGATGGAGAAACTCAAAACGCTTTAGACAAAGGATATAACGTTTTTGTTCCCAGTGAGATGAAGGAGGGTTTTCAAAACAAAAACTTTAAGATTAGCGGCACAGTTGAAGATGCAATTAATCAAGCAGACATCATTATCGATGCTGCAAAAGAAGGCAAAGGTTTTCAAAACAAAAATAAATATTATTCCCCATTAAAGAAAAAAGCCATCTTTCAAGGTGGGGAAGACAGAAACGGAAGGTTTTCTGTAGCTGATATTATTCACAATTCACGAGTAAATTATAACAAAACATATGAGAAAGAGTATGTAATTCAAGGAAGCTGCAATGTAACTGGAATGGGCAGGATTATTCAGCCACTTTTGGAAAACTATGGCGAATCAATCAAAAGGTATGATGTCAATTTGGTCAGAAGATGGGCGGATTTAGAAGATGCAAAAGAAATCAAAGACACTATCGAGTGGGACAGGCAACCTCATCACCAGGACGATGTCAAAGACTTTATTCCATCCATAAATTTGTATGTTGATTCATTAAAAGTTCCTTCTCGGATGATGCATCTACATCAAATGGCAATAAGGTTTAAAGATAAACCACCTTCCAAAGACAAAATTCTAGAAATATTTGATAAAGAATATGGTGTTGCTGTGATCGACAAAGCAAAAGGCACTGCAGACATACGAAACAAAGCCATTGAATTAAAATTCGAACATGGTGATACAGGCATGATTCATATCCATAAAGAAATTTTAAAAATTCAAGATGATGTTGTGAAGATATCGTATTCAGATGATCAAACGGGGATGGTGATACCAGAGAACTATATGCTCATACAATCAATGGTTTTAAAAAAATCCAAAGCAGAAGCGCTAAAACAAACAGAAAAAATATTCGGCATAAAAAAGAAAAGAAAAATATTGGAAGAAGAATTTTAAACACCATTGCGATTATTTTAAACAAATAATAAACATTCTTCAATTTAGATACTTATAGCAGTTATACAAATCATCTTCAATTTTACAGTTTAATGCATCCATAACAAGGCATTTAAAATAATACAATACCAAACGACATAAGACATACCTAATCTAATTAAAAAAACAACAACTATGCAATACCGAAAATTAGTATCTGAAATTTCAATAGAGAAAAATCAAGTTTAACCCATTTATTATGTACATTAACCACATAAAGGTGCATATTACAATAATATTTTACCTATTGCTAATCAACAAAACAAAAAAAAATAAGGGTCTGATATAGTTTTTAGTTATTTTTTGTGCCAAATATACGATCAAAATAATCAGATGGTTCGGATAATAATCCCATAGGAGTATTCTCGCCTTCTTTTATGTTAGCCAAATTTCTCGCAAGTTTTTTCTTGTATTCCAATTGCATTTGCCTTGCAATTTGAATACGCTGAGCTTGTGGTGATCCAGCACCATGCATAGACTCGGTAAGGTAACCCACAGCATTACGTCCCATGGTCATGTCTTCAATAAGCCTCATCATTCTAACTTTATCTTCAGTAGCGACTCCCTTTTTACCTTTCAGGTATTTTTCTAAAAGAGGGCCGGTCACAGGGCTTCGAAAGTCTTGTTCTGATGGCATAGTAACCATTAAGGCTCCGGCTATATCTTGGGCAAGGCGTCCAATCTCGTATGGAAAACGAGTCACATTGTGTTTACAAACATTTGAAAGCATCTCATCGTTAATATAATTACCAGAGGCAGTTTTATAGGCCTGATGGGAAGAGGCAATTGCAGTTGCAAAAATAGTTTCATTCAGATGAGTCATCTCAACTAATTTATCTTTTATATGGGAAGCATTTGTAATTCCATTGTACTCGGCAGCTGATGCCGCAGCGCCAATTATCACATCTCCAAGCCCAGTCTTGCATACATAACTTCGTCTATGATAACAGGTAAACCTCTCAACTAAAGAAGCCGCAAAGTCCACCTCACCGTCCATAAAAATTAACTCGTTTGGAATAAAGACATTATCAAAAATAATTAATGCCTCTTGGCCTCCAAACTGAGCATTACCCGAATCAAGATCACCTGGTTCCATGCTCCTAGTGTCACAGGATTGTCGCCCATAGATATAGGTAATGCCTTTTGCATCAACAGGAATTGCTCCTACTATAGCATAGTCTTTGTCTTCGGGTTTTAAACGCATTGTAGGCATTACTATTAGCCAGTGGGAATTTATGCAACCTGTTTGATGTGCTTTTGCCCCTTTAATGTAAACCCCCTTATCGTCTCTTTTTACAACATGCACAAACATATCCGGGTCGTCTTGTTGAGACGGAGATAGGCTACGATCACCTTTTACATCGGTCATCGTTCCTCCTATAACAACATTTTCATATTGTATCTTTTTGATAAAATCAACTAAACGCTCATGGTACCTTGCATTGTGTTTTTTATCAATATCAAAAGTCGTAGAATACAAAGCATTTAGTGCATCCATCCCAACACAGCGCTGGAAACAGGTGCCTGTTTTTTGACCCAATTTTCTTTGCATCCGATTTTGATTCACCAAATCCTCAGCGCTTTCTACAATGTGTAAAAATCGGTTAACCTTTAATCCCGTCAAAGAGGACGTTGTGGAACCCAAATCCGGATCATCGACTGCCAAATCATAAGTAGCAGCAAGGGCATTAATTGACGGTCTAATCATAGGGTGATCAACTGGCTCTTTCACCAACTCTCCAAAAAGATAAACTTGTAAATTCCTATTTCTTAAACTTTCTATATATTCAGACCCATTTCTAATAGGCATACTATAGCTAACAATGGATGATATTTGAATATTCGCATAAGAGGGTAAAAAAAATCACCTCAGACAACAAATACCAAGTAGTAAAAAACTTATCTAAAGGATTTAGAACCAAAAACACATATGAACCAATTCAATCAGCTTAAAAAAAATATTGTCAATGATCTGGAATTATGTGAAGAAGAGGCGGAAATTTTTTTAGCATTGATAAAAGAGGAGAAAACATCATCAACAAACTTTAAAAAACATTTCGACTGGAATGCGGAAAAAATGATTGAAAACTGTAAAAAGCTTGAGCAAAAAGGAATGATAATAGAGATAAACGAGAATGAATTTCAGGTCCTTCATCCAAGATTTGCAATCGTAAACAGATATAGGAGGTTATGCGCAGAGAAAAATATTCATTTCAAAAAAAATATCAAAATTGACAACATAGGAATAATGCTAGAAAATTATCAGGATAAACAATAGCGATGAGTGCAAGGCCTAAATAGGGGAAAAACATCAAATCATTACCTATCATGCAATCTTCAGATTCCTCTAAGAAAAACCAAGACAAGATTGTTTACTTTGGTGTAATAAACATTAATGAAAATGGTAAAAACATAGGTGCAATCGATATATGGAGAAGTGCAATTACAAAAAAAATTTTATGTGAAGAAAAAAGACCAGGAATTCTAGATATATCTGAAGATATTGGAATGCCAACCATTAGCGATAAAGAAACATGGGCATTAGCAGTAAACAAGCACAGAAAAGGAAAAGACAGATGGAAACTAATAAAAATACCAGAAAACGGCAAAGTTGATTTTTTAGATACTGACGACGAGACAAAGATTTCCGTAATAATAGAAAACTTAAGAATAATAGATCCAGACTGGTGGAGCTTTTTAGTTTCCAAGAACATCAACAGAAGCGTAGAAATATCAAAGGAAATAATACAAAAATGAAATCCAATATTCCCGAAGAATACGACAAGATTGATTTTAAAATACATGTCAAGAACGTTGTAGAAGGGGCAGTGGCAAGTAAGATATCGGGGTTTTTTTCAATTGGCAATAATACGGTTAATTTTAAGGCAGTGGCATTTGGACGCATAGGAGGGCAGAACATCAACATAAAAATTTCTGAAACAAAATACAATCAAATTAAAAAAATGGGCATGGATCCAGAAATAGTCTTAAGTTTAATCCAGAAAAAGATAATTGAAGGCGATATAGCCTTTGATGAAAAGGATTTGAAAAGAAGAACAGCTATGGAATAGATGACATCACTGATTATAGTAATGCCTCATCCAATGCAGAACCACAGGAACAATCATTTCTGTCATTAGAGATCAACGGTATTAATTTGGAGATTATTGTTCTGGTAGTGTCTGCATTCTTTTGCAATATTTCAATAACATCTTTGGAGGATACAGGTTGTTCTGCCCAAACATCATAATCAGTTATTGTTGAAATAGACAAATAACAAATTTCACTTTCTCGTGCAAGAATACATTCTGGAATCAAAGTCATTCCTATAATATCTGCATGATAGACATCCCTAAACATTTTAGATTCCGATCGGGTTGAAAATCGTGGTCCTTCAATACAAACATAGGTTCCTTTATCATGAAATTTAATGCCAAGATCATTTATGCATTTATTAGCAGTTCTTCTTAAATCATTACAAAAAGGATCGGCCATTGATATGTGACATGCTTGGGAACCATCAAAGAATGAATAATTTCGATTCTTTGTAAAATCAATAAATTGATCAGGCAACATTATATCTCCAGGAGCATAACTATAGTTTAGGCTACCTACCGCAGAAGGTGCAATTATTCTTCTTACGCCCAAATCCTTTAAAGCCCATATATTAGCTCGATAATTTATCATATGGGGAGGGATTCTATGGCCTTTTCCATGTCGCGGAAGAAATGCGATTTTTCTTTCACCGAACATACCCACAGTTATAGAATCCGATGGAGGGCCATAAGGTGTATGAGATTTAATTGTTTTTTCCTCCCGAAATAAATCATTATCATATATCCCAGTTCCACCGATTATTGCAATCTCGACTGCGCCATTATCTTCCTTTTTATACATTTAATAAACCACCATTGAATGCACAGAATAGCCTTTCTCTCGCAATAATTTTCCGCCCCCAAGTGCAGATAACTCCACGACAAATGCAAATCCAATTACATTACCACCTAGTTCTTCAATCAGTTTTGCTGCAGCAAAGGCTGTTCCGCCGGTAGCCAACAAATCATCAGCAATCAATATATCGTCGTTTTTTTTAATGGATTCATGCTGTAACTCCATTACTGCGTTACCGTATTCTATCTCATATGTTTGTTTTACTGTATTACCAGGTAGTTTTCCTGCTTTTCTTATCATAAGTACACCACGGTTAAATTTCAAACCTAAGACTGTAGACAAAACAAATCCACGAGCTTCGATTCCAGCCACATAATCCATATTGGTATTTTTAAAATTTTCATAGAAATATTCGCCTAAAAAGGCTAGTGAGTGGCCATCCCTAAATACAGGAGTGAGATCTCTAAATAGAATACCTTGTTTTGGAAAATCAGGATAATCTTTAATAAGGCTTTGAATACGACCTTTATCCATATCCATAAATTTTTCATGCCCATAAAAAACATTTCTAGAACAACCAAATAACATAAACAATATTATTTAGATTATGCAATAACCAAACAAAGAGAGTCTAGATGAAATTATCCGATGCACGTAGAGATCAATATAGAAAACTTGCAAAAGAAAATATGTATAGAAGTCGTGCGGTATACAAATTATCTCAGTTAAACAAATCACATCATTTTCTAAAAGAAGGAATGAAAGTTATAGATATAGGCGCAGCCCCAGGCGGATGGCTGCAGCTTGCCTCAAAAATAACCGGTCCAAAGGGAACAGTTATTGGAATAGATCTGAAAGAAATCGAACCGATTCCAAATGTAATTACAATTGTTGGAAGCATAGAAGAAGAAAAAGATATATCCAAATTAATCAACCTGATAGGTGGAAATGCAGATGTAGTGCTTTCAGATTTAGCCCCAAACGTATCGGGCCTGTGGGAGATGGATCACATAAAACAAATAGATTTGACTAGAAAAGCACTAGAATTCACAAAAACAGTATTGAAAGAAAACGGTTATGCGCTGTACAAGGTATTTCAGGGGGAAGACACTGCAGAATTTATAAACTATCTAAAAGAATTTTTTCTAAACGTAATCATAACAAAACCCGATGCAAGCAGAAAACAAAGCAGTGAAATATACGTGCTATGTAAAAGATACAAAAAAAGAACAACTACAAATCAGAATAACCAATACCTAAATTCAAACTATAAAGCATTAGAGTAATCTCTCTGCTTCATCAAGTTTGGAAATATCACCATATTTATTTATAAGACTCCTTAGTTTTTTTTGGGGACCACCATCATCTAAAGACTGCTTTACAATGGACAGGCCATCTTTAAATGAATCAACTATGTTCCCAATTAACAATATTGCAGCACTATTTAGCAACACAATGTTTTCTCTGGATTTGTTTGATCTAATCCCATATATTACACGCATTGTTTCCGTTATGGACTGCAATTTATCTTTTACAGCAAGTTCATTCAGAGTAGATTTTGGCATTCCAAAATCAGAGGGCTCAACAACAGTTTTGTTAAAAGAATAGTCCCCGTCCTGCAAAGACACACAAATCACAGTATTTTTACTGCTAGTAGATAATTCATCCATCCCGTCATGCGAATGAACAATCATAGCATTTTTCAAACCCAAAATAGGAATCACCTGTGGGATTATATCCAATAGACTAGGGTCGGAGACTCCTATAATTTGACCATATAAATTTGTACATGGATTGCACAATGGACCTACCTTATTGAAAATTGTACGTAAACCCAGTTCCTTCCTCACCTTTGAGGCATTTCTCAAACCGGGATTAAACTTTGGGGCAAAGATAAAACCAAAACCAAGTGTATCGACAGATTGAGCAATCGATGTAGGTTCGATATCCAGATCATAACCGAGATGATCAAAAAAATCTGCACTTCCGCACAAGCTTGAAGAAGATCGATTACCATGCTTAGCAACTGCAACTCCACTACAGGAACTGGCTACAAGGGCCGAGGCAGTGCTTATATTAAAAGTGTTTAAAAAATCTCCCCCAGTTCCACAATTGTCTATAATAGGTAGATTGACAGATGGCGAAATTTTAATGGATTTAGATTTTATAGCTTTTACCGTTCCACTAATCTCATCCAGACTTTCGCCTTTTAACAATAAGGACATCAAAAAAGCCGAAATAAACACATCAGAACAACTACCATCGAGAATATCAGAAACGACATCAAAAACTTCTTTGATAGTTAGATTCTTTTTTTCCGATAATTTTTTCAATATGTAGTGATTTTGATTTTGGTATCGGTCAGGGTAACCGAAGCTTTGATTGTTTGTGTTCATTTTTTTATCACGTTGATAAAATTCGATAAAATTTTTTTTCCTTCTCCAGTTAAGATGGATTCGGGATGAAATTGAATCCCCTCTATCATGTACTTTTCATGTCTAATCCCCATTATTTCAGCATCATCTAAAGATTTTGACGTTATCTTTAAGCATTTAGGGAGAGTCTCATTATCTGCTACCAGAGAATGATACCTAGTAGCAGTAAATGGATTATTGACGTTTTCAAATAAACTAGAGTTTGAGTAATATTCAATCACACTAGTCTTACCATGTTTAATTTTTATTGCCCTTTTAACTTTTCCGCCATACGCATGAACTATTCCTTGATGGCCTAAACAAATTCCTAAGATTGGAAATTTAGGTCCTAATTGTGTTATTACGTTACTGCAAATTCCAAAATCCTTTTTAAACTTTGGGTGTCCAGGTCCAGGCGATATAACAATTGCATCTGGATTCATCTTCAAAATATCTTTTAAAGTAATCTTATCATTTCTTTCTACAAAAGGAGTTGTATTAAGAAGGCCCATCATTTGGGCAATATTGTAAACAAATGAATCATAATTATCAATGATCAAAATTTTCATTTATTTTGAGATCATATCTATTAGCATAAAGATGATTATATATCTTCCAAATAAAAAATCAACCCAACGATAACAAATTCCTATACCTCTTATTTCTATCCATAATATCGTTGATGCCAATATTAACTAATTTATTGATTCCAAAATCCTCTATTGCAAACGTGCCCATAATATTTCCAAACAGGATGGATTCCTTAACCATATCAATATTATCGAAAAAGTTTTTTTGGTATTTGGAAATAAGATATCCCATAAAACCGCCTGCAAACGAGTCACCAGCGCCTGTCGGGTCTACAATATCTTCTATAGGATATCCAGGAATTGGAAAAACGTCGTCATTGCAAAAGAAAAGAACACCGTGTTCTCCTTTTTTTATAATAACAAAACTAGGTCCCCATGATAGAATTTGTTTTCCGCATTTAATCAGGTTTGGCAAATCGCATAATAATCTCGCCTCCTGATCGTTGATTATTACACCATGAGTTTTCTCCATCATGGATATCACAGAATTTTTTTTCTCTCGAATCCAATATTCAATAGTATCACAAACAACCAATTCGGGGCGATCAAATTTTTTTAATATCTTTAAATTTTGATCTGGATCATTATTAGCAAGATAGACAAATTTTGAATTGGCATACTCCATAGGCACCATAGGCTCAAAGTTCTCTATTACATTCAATTCGGTTTTATTAGTAGTCCTATGAGACAAATCATAATCAAAAGAGGAGTCATAAAAAAAAGTCTTTTTTTCGGCATGTTTTATCAAACCCTTTGTATCTACCTTGTTTTCTAAAAGAGTTTGATAACTTTGAGGAAAATCATACCCCACTATACCAATGAGTGATGCAGGCACAAAAAAGGACCCAGACAGTGAAGCATAGGTAGCAGCACCTCCCAATATACGTTCTTTTGTTTGAAATGGAGTTCTAGTCGTATCTAGAGCTATTGAACCAAAGACTGTTAACACATATAAAAAAATTAAAGTATTAAATATAAAATATTGGAATTGAGATATCAAACACTTAGATGGAGAAAAAACTCAAAATAGTAGTCGGCATTACAGGGAGTTCCGGAGTAATTTACGGGATAAAATTGCTATACTTTCTCAATAAGTTGGAGATTGAAACTCATGTAGTGTTAAGTAAATGGGCAGAAAAAAACATAGAAATCGAAACTGATGAGAATATCTCAAAAATAAAAGAATTAGCAGCCTATGAGTATGAAGAAAACAATATGGCAGCGTCAATTTCAAGTGGCTCTTTTAAGACAAGCGGAATGATAATAATTCCATGCAGTATGAAAACGTTATCAAGCATAGCAAATGGATATGATGACAACTTAATTTCAAGAGCAGCTTCAGTTACAATTAAGGAGAATAGAAAACTGGTTATTGTACCCCGGGAAACACCATTATCGCAGATTCATTTATCGAATATGCTAAAACTTGCAAAAATAGGAGTCATCATTTTGCCTGCCATGCCAGGCTTTTATCACAGACCAAAAACAGTAAATGATCTAGTTTTACACATTGTAGGTAAAACTTTAGATCAATTTGACATAAGCAATGAAGCTTTTAAAAGATGGGACAACAGCAAAGCATAAAACTAAAAAATCAATTGAAAACCAACAGATCAATAAAAAAGTAGTTATGTCGTTATTTGAGTTGTTTGTGTTCAACTCTTATAGATAATAGTTTAGCTATTTTGATAGAAAAAATCAAGCTTATTAAAAAAACAAAAGAAGTTATACTTAATTGTAAAATAGGGCTATCAGTATAAAATCGCATAGTGATAAGGGTTATGATGCCAGGTATAGTCATAACCAATGCTACGATTGTACTCAAATAGTAAAATGTAGATTTATCAATTTTATTGCCCTTTTTTGAATCATTGCTGACATAATCCTCATGATCTTTGTCCAATTCCATAATTTAATAATTATTAGTACCATAATAATCAAGCTGCGAAAAAGATGAAAAATAAAAAGTGAAAGCGGATGTTAGTCGTCCGCCATTCATCATGCATTTGACTATTGAATGTCGTTTTTTTCCCAAAGATCCATTTTTTCTAGTTTTTTCTTTCTCCTATATTCTTCAAGCATATGATAAACCGATTTATGAGAACTTCCCTTACACAGCATGGTAACAGCATCAAGGGCCAAAGAGGCTTCTTCATAATTTCCGATAAATCCTACAAAATGACCATATATTGATAAATAAGCACCAGTAAAGTCCTCAATGTTTCTCCTAGATTTTCCGCTCTGTCCTATTATCCGAGATTTTATTCGATCAAGAGAACTGGTGGATTTTCCCGAATACTCTCGCAGATCAATCAACTGAAGTACATTATCCTCATTTAACAAACTATAGGCCCTATCGGGTGAAAATCCTTTTGAAATAGCCATTATTATTTCAGAGGCTTTAAAAACTCCAATTTCAATAGATGAGGCATTATTTTTAAATCCAATACTGACGTCACCAGATTCACCATCTATTTCAAGACGTACATTACATTTGGATTCTATTTCAGACTTTACAGAGCCCTTTTTACCGACTATAACGCCAACTCTATCTTTTGAAACCTTAATTACCTTAAAAATTCCGTTAAAAGTCACAATAAATAATCATTAAAATAAATTAAATATATTTCAATACCTAAAAGAAATACTAATAAGCAATGCCCAAATAAACTAATTTAACCGCCATGAACAATTGACAGAATAGTCACAGTGTCCCCTGAAGAGACTTTTGCATTATAGCCACCCAATACAGAAGATTCAATCCCATTGATAGCTACCATTATGTCCCTTTCGTTTATTTTGTTATTTGAATAATAATTGCTTTCCAAATAAGAGATAATTCCATTTATACTGGCGGATTCTTCATTTATTTGTAAATTTGACTGCCCTATAGATTTTTTTATGCCACCCAACAAGTTGATTTTTATCAATATTATTCTCTAGATTCTTTTGTTGATTCTAAAACATCTTCAGAATAAGCCATAGAAGCGTTTTGTTGGGCCAAGTTTCTATTAACCACGGAGGTAATATAACCGGCAATCTTGTTTCTTAATTCTTTAGAACGCACCTGTGCATAATTTTTAATTGCTTCCTTATTTTCATTAAAATCAATTGTAAACTTGTCTGGAAAACGTTCTAATAATTCATTAGACATGCGTTTAACTCTATCCACAACATTAGGAAAAAAGCAAAGGTATTTTATCTTTTATTTTGAAAAGTTTTTTTGAAATAGCAAAGTAATACTATTTGGTATTTAAAAAGTCAACCGAGTTCCTAAAAATTTTCTCAGACACATCATTGAAGTTTTTTTTAAGAACAGTTGAAACAAAATTAAGCAAGCTTATTATAAATATTGGAGATGTAACAGAATTATTAAAACAGTGCCTGTAGGATACAGGACCATCAGTTTCCAATAATAACAAGGATAAATCCGATTTAGTCAATAAAGTCTTCTTATCCTCTGAATATAGCAAGTAGGGACCAAAAGACACATAATAACCAAATTCATTAATTTTCTTCAAGAAACTTTTGTTTCCGTCATACCAATGGAAAACAACTCTCTTTAACCGATAGGAGGGTAAGATATCCAATACCTCTTTCAAAGATCTTCTCGAATGTATTGAAACAGGTTTGTTAATTTTTTCAGCTATAGATAGCATTTGACTAAAAACAGTCCTTTGAGATTCAATTGTATTCGAGCCATTGTTAGTGGTGTATGCTGGATCAAGACCAATCTCGCCTATTCCATCTACGCTTTCTGTATTGCGTAAAAAAAAATCATTGAAAGATTCCAACAGTTTAGCAGAAGCATGTTGAGGGTGAATGCCAACAAACGCTTTAAACGATTCAGAATTTACAAAATATTTTTTTTTTATATTTAAATTTTTGACAGATGATTCTAAATCCTCTGATACCGAATATACCCGAATTTTTAAATTATTTATAATTCCAATCATCAACATCAAATATTCATCATATGCACTATCAGAAAGATGAATATGAGAGTCTACAAAACACATTATGTATTTTTGAATTTATAGATATAATAATGAATGGAAAAATTTCAAAATAAAAACATAACAGAAAGTTAAACACAATGAGCAAATTATTTAAATAAGAAAAATAAATTGTATCAAATGTCTTCCGAATCTGAAATAGCATTAGCTTCCACAATCAGAATAATAAAAAAATTTGGTGCAGAAAGGGTTAGTGATGATGCAGCAAATGAATTAAGAAAAATATTAGAAAGAATAGGTGAAAATATAGCAAAACAGGCTGTCGATCTTGCATTTCATGCAGGCAGAAAAACAATAAAAACTGAAGACATCATTCTCGCCGCGAAAAACTATCAAAGATAAGCATAAAAATAAATTAAAAAAACGGGCAATTGCAAAAGAAATATAAGTTTTCAAATAACTGAAATTTCTTATTGGTGGGGTGGCAGAGCGGCCATGCGTTCGCCTGCAGAATTTGGAAATACCATTCAGATAGCGAATATATAAGGGTTCGAATCCCTTCCCCACCTCTCTCATTGATGATTAATTATTTTAATATACAGAAATTCTAAAGGTGTAAGGATGATTTTTTTTATCAATTATATTATTCAAATTTTCTTTTATTTCATTTAAGTTTAAATTATAAAACATGCCCAAATTTCCACGCAACTTTTCTATTGATCGTTTTAGGATAGAAATAAAAACATCAAATTCATTTTTTTGGTAATGGACAAACGCGGCATCTATCAATATGATGCCATTTAAAATCCGTTTTTCTGATCCCGTTGATTCTTTCCATATTTCTTCTAATACTTCATGAGATTTCCAGAATCGCTCTAAATTAAATAAATAAATTGCATGGTTTACTATACAATCTTTAGTTAAACAGAATTTGGGTTCAGAGAGGTCATCACACAACAACAGAGAGCCAACAGAATTTAACTTTTCCGTTATTTTCGGAGAAACAAAGATTTCTTTGGTATTGTATATACTTACATCCATTTCAATAAAATAGCTTGAAATTCTGACGTCTCTTACCAAAACATCAGAAAAATCTTTCAATAAAGACCTAACATGCATCAATACATATTTGTAGTTCTCTGGGGAATATTTTTTATTTTTATTATTTATGTAAATCATATATCTTTTATCCATATACAATGTATCAAACCAAAACAACTAATTAACATAATTTAACAACAGTTAAAATTTCAGATCAATAAAATTTTAAGAAATTTTAAAACCTACCTGTTAACCTATCGAAAGATTAGAACATTGTTATATAACTATGTATGACTGTTTTTTATAGAATAACAAAGATATATAACATAAGTAAAATGGCCCAAAAAACAAATATTTTTGGGGTTGGATTTATAAGTTTACTAGTTTTCTCAAGTTTATCAAACTACTCCCTTAATGAGATATATGCACAAGAATCAAACGATAAAAACAATAAAAATGGAATTAAGGAAAATAGAGAAAATATAGAAAAAATTATACAATATGACAAAGATAAGAACTGTTCCAAAGATTTGGACAAAATACCAGACGCATCAGAATACTTGACGTATTTTAATTGCGGGCATGTTAACATAGATGACAACAACAAGAAAACATCAAGGGATTTCGCTTTAGTTGTTGAAGAAAACAATACAATACCCATTTCAAATCAAGGTCACAAATTCAAAGCATGGACATATAATGGAACCATACCAGGGCCTACCATGAGAATGACCGAAGACGATTTAGTAAAAATCACAGTGATAAATGCAGGTAAAAACAATTTCTCCCATTCACTCCATATGCATTCAATCCATCCGGGGAAATCGGATGGAGTAGAAGGACCTGGTGGAACCATAGTCCCCGGACAAAACTTTACATACACATTTATGGCCAGTCCATACGGTGTGTACCCATATCACTGCCATGTTAATCCAATTGCAGACCATATTAACCGAGGTCTATATGGCATGTTCATCATAGACCCAAAAGAACCGCGCGAGAAAATGCAAGAGCATGCAATGCTTATGAATGGTTATGATATGAACTATGAGTTGGAAGGGCCAATCACGTTACCGGTGGTCGATAAAAAAGATCCTACAAATTTTGTATCAGGAGATGAAAATGCGGGGATAGAAAACGAAATCTATACGGTAAACGGCAAGGCATTTGAATATATGGATAACCCCATAGAGGTAAACCAGGGTGAAGACTATAGGATATATTTGGTTAATATGCTTGAATTTGATTTAATAAATTCATTTCATCTACACGGAAACATGTTTGACTATATTGCATCAGGAACAGGAGAGAAACCTGAATACAAAAACGACATAGTAATCCTATCCCAAGGTGACAGAGGCATACTCGAATTCAAACCAGAGTTTCCAGGAAAATACATGTTTCACGCACACCAAACAGAGTTTACAGATTTAGGATGGATGGGTTTTTTTAACGTAGCAGAATCAAAAAACAACATCGACGATGAGGATGCATGACCCAGAAAAGAGTAACTCAGACCATTAACCCATCAACTTTTTTCCTTGTTTAGTAAACCGATTCGGAAGAAGGTCTCAATCCCCTTTTTTTTGACAAATAACCACAGTTTAAGCATTTGTACAAACGTTTTCTCTTATAGGTATAGATAACATCTGATTCGTCATTGAACTCATGGGATGTCTTTAACATGCAATTAGTACAAAATCTCCTCTCCATTCCAAAACATCACATAAACATGCATATAATACAATACAAAATAAAATAAAGACTCGACTAAAAACTGATTTAGACTAAATCTTTATTTTTTTAATTGTTCTTTAAGTAACAACGGAATTTCCCTTGGGCTTTTTGCTACAGGTACATTTGCTTTTGAATAGTTATTGATTTTTGATTCTGCAGAACCATAATTCCCGTATACAATTGCTCCGGCGTGTCCCATTCGTTTTTCTTTCGGTGCAGATCGTCCAGCAATATAGGCAACAACGGGTTTAGAAAAGTTAGTTTTTATAATATAATCAGATAGTTGCTCTTCTGCATCGCCTCCAATCTCACCCACTACCACTACAGAATCAACATCATCACGGTCTCTTATTAACTCAAAAGAGTCGATAAGATTAGAACCATTAATTGGATCTCCGCCAATGCCTAATCCCAATCGTTGACCAAAGCCATATTCGGAAAGGTAGGAAGATACTTCGTACATTAGAGTCCCACTTCGAGAAAATACCACAGTGTTTCCTTTTGTAAATGGTTGGGCAGGCATAATTCCCACCTTCATAACTTCAGGGACAATAACACCAGGGGTATTGGGCCCTATCATTTTAGCACCTTGTTTTTTTGCATATTCAAATACCTTTATTGAATCTAACACCGGCACATGTTCAGGTATAGCAACAATTAATTTTATTCCACTGTCAAGTGCTTCTTTTGCCGCATCATAAAAAAAAGGAGCGGGCACAAAAATACCTGAAATTAAAGATCCTGTTGATTGCACTGCTTCTTGCATAGTATTATAAATAGGAACGTTATCGAATTTGGAGCCGCCTTTGCCAGGAGTGACACCTGCAGCAATATTTGTTCCATAACTTTTCATTAATTTTGTATGGGTAGAACCAAAGGATCCTGTAATGCCCTGAATTATTACGGGTTTATTCCCAAAATCCTTATCTGAAGTTGAGCCAACCAGTATTTTAAATATATCAAATTGTGAAGTCAATTCTATCACTTTAAGTAGTATTTACGTTTAAAACTACTGCATTTATTGCTTCCTCTACAGTATCAAATAACTTTGCCCTACTTCCCTGAAGCATTTGTTTTGCTTTTTCTGATTCTGCACCAGATATTCTAGCAAATACAGGTACATTTATTATATTATTTTTGTAGGCATCCAAGATACCCTGTGCCACAAGATCGGTTCTAACTATCCCACCGTAAAGATTTACAAGAATTGCTTTTATTTTGGGTAGTTCACTGATAACACCAAGGGCTTTATAAATAGTTTCACTGGTAGCCTTTCCACCAAAATCTAAAAACGACCCTGCTTGACCATTAGCATCAGAAACCATATCCAATGTGGACATTACTAACCCAGCCCCATTTCCTATAATAGCTATGTCACCATCTAATTCCACAAATGAAAACTTATTTTTTGATGCTTGTATCTCTAATTCGCTTAAATAAAGATATTTTTTTAAATCATCGTGTCTAAACAAAGAATTATCATCAATAATCACTTTGGCATCCAATGCAATTAAAGAGCCATCAGATAAAATTGCAATTGGATTAATTTCTGCAAGTTCTGCCTCTTTTTCAATAACCAATTTAAAAAGACTAAACAACAGCTCAACAAAGCCGCTTTTAGAATTATCCGAGATATTCAATTTGTTTGAAATCTCGTTAGCTAATTCCAAATCAATTCCATCTAGTGGTATATCTTGCATAACCTTATTGTCCGTTTGTTCAATATCCACTCCACCTTCTGCTGATGCAATTATAGTAAAACATCTTTTACTCCTATTTAAAAAAATCGACAAGTAGAGCTCTTTAGAGATGTCAACCATTTTTTCAAGCAAAATACCCCGCGGCAATTCACCTTTTACCTCTTTGTGTAAAATATCATTGAATTTTGGTTCAAATTCTGAAGGTTCTTTACATTTTTGTATTGCACCAGCTTTTCCTCTCCCCCCAACAGTTAATTGAGACTTCAAAACAAATGGAAAACCCAACATTTGTGTGCCTTTTTTACCCTCGTCAACATTTGAGGCTAAAAAAGACATTGGAGTTTTTATTCCATATTGATTAAAGAGCTCCTTTCCTTGATATTCAAGTAATCGCATCTTTCTAAAGATTTGAAAATACTATTTATAAACAATCCCATTTCATCATCATCAGCCACCAAACCACCTTTTCTTCGCAGTTGCCAAATCATTCATCAAACTGTCAGATGAAGATTGGGATGAGGAGGTTATGTTTTTTACATCAACAAGATAGAAAGAAAAATTTTTAAGAGTATTCATTAGTTTAACATACTCATTGACCAAAGAGCCAGACGGATTTCCGTTTAACAGGGTTTGCATCAGTTGATTGTTTTGTGTTATAGAAACATCCAAGCTATTTCTAATTGGCGTCAAATTGGATCTGTTTGTAATTGAGATGTTTTTTAACTGATTATCAACTTCATCCCTCAAGAGCACATATTGATTATTGACAGAAACCAGTGTATCGTTAGGATTTGAAAAAAGCATCATAGTATCATTTGTGGTATTGTTTTCTACATTTCCTTGTGGCAGAAACCAAATTAAAAAGCTAGCCCCAATAATACCAACAACTATACAAGAAGTTAAAATTATCCCCTTTTTGTTGTACTTTTTTGTCTTACCACTGTTATATTTATTACCATCCGATGACAATAGTTCTTTTTAATCAAAACATAATTATTACTTTTTGATTATCATACATAAATATAGATCGGTTTAAGAAAAGGTTAAATAAAAAACAACCTAAAAATATAAACTAATGAGCTATGATGACCGAAATCAATCAAGATTATAATTATGCTCTACGTAAAATAAAATATCAAGAAACTCAAATGATTAACATATGCGATTTAAACTTAATAGGTAAAGAAATCAATCAAGGCGATTTTAATATTAGCATTTCAAAAGACTATTTTTATAGTGAAGAGATCACAGAAGAAGACGCCATAAAGGTTTTAAAGTCATCCTCCATAATAAACCTGGTTGGAAAAGACATAGTGGACCTGGCTTTAAGTCTTAATCTTGCTAAAAAAAATAGTGTAAAAACAGTAGAAAATGTCCCTTTTCTAATGATATTCAAATTTAGCGGAATGTATTAATTTTCTTGAGAATAATAAATTTATAAGACGGCATTCATTTTTTATCAAAACGATGGCTAATCAATTTATAAATATTTTGCAATTCCATTAAGGGGTCTGGGGAATTTATTATAGCCCTTCCAATTATCAAATAATCAGACCCACACTCCAATGCAGATTTGATATCTCCGCCTTGTTTAATCAATCCTGGGGAGTAGACAGGAATTTTTTTCAGGTTTTTTGATGAAAGTTCACTTAAAACTTCCAATCTGTTACCTCCTATAATAACACCATCTACATCACAGTTTTTTGAATTTTCATAAAAAACATTATAAAACCGACTTGTAGTGTTTGTCAGCCCATCTAATGACTGAATGGATACAGATGAGCCAAATCCCTCATTGGCGCCACTATGGCTCATGTATACAAGCGAGATAATCCCACAGTTTAAAGAATGGGCAGAGATAACTGTGGATTTAAGGTTATCTTTTCCAATAAAGGGATTAACTGTAATGGAATCAAACCCCATTGCATGTAGATACCGAATAGTCACATCATTTGTGTTTGGGATGTCGTTTAATTTTATGTCAGCTATAACCTGCAATCGTTCTCTATGCGCCACAAGATTTATTTTTTGCAATTCGGTAAAAGATAATGGTAGAATTACATGAAAATTCAATTTGATAGCGCATAAATATTTACCCAATTTGGTAATTGTGTTTAACACATAACTAAATAAATTATTTGTACCATATATTGGATCTATAGCCAGAATTAAATTACTTTGTTTGTCTTTACTTAAAATGTCCATTCTTTCTGAAAAAGGAATCGGTCTTGACATGTTATGATTTAACAAGTGGGTGGTTTTTATCTAATATAATTATTCTTATACAAAAAATCCAGCATAACCAGCATTAACAAAACAATGTATTCTCATGGGTTTTTTGAGCGCCATATATAAAAAAGATAAACAACGGAATCTAATCAAAATGCAGATTTGATCCAAGTGTCAAAACTATACAATAAAAAAAATCGATCTAAAGGAGAAAATGGCTATTTAACACAAATAATAAACATGATAAAGGCGAGTCAAACAGGTTACCTGGATAAAATTAAAAATGGTATGACTTTATGGATCGTATGGAGCAATGTAAATGAAGGAAGAAAAGACAGCACAAAATAGGATATACAAAAGACATTAATCTTTAGAATATTCGCAGACTCAAAAAAACACACACTCAGAGAAGAATGTTCTCATGATTCTAAAAGAATAGAAAAGAAAACAAGATTGTGATCAGCTATTAGGTAGATAGGAGAATGAAAAGCGGTTAAATAAAAAAGGATTCTTAAGAATGGATTTTTCAAATGTGGTTTAATAAAAGAAAACAACATTTAATATTGAAAAATAATCCAAATGTCATTATGACAGGTTACCCGGAAGACGATGTTAAAAATGCAGCAGAGATAAGGGAGTGGTTGACCAAATTAATTTCTGAAAAACAAGATGAGATAGAGAGAATGAAAATAACATTATCATTAATTGACACTGTATTAAAACAAGGGAGTTTTAGGACCGCAGCAAACCTTAATTTAAACAAAAAATCATTTCCTAACGAAAAATCATCTAGTGGTGAAAATGAGATTAAAAGAGACAAGAACCCACAATTACAACGGAATCATGACGAACAATCACAATCAATAGAAACCAGGCAAATAAAAAGAATGAAAGACAATACCTTAATTGCAAATGTAGAAGTTTCAAGAGAAAAAATAGAGATAACACCCATGGAATCAATTAACTTTAATATAGACACCCCACCATTCAAATCATTTTTCATAAATAGAATTCTAGAGGGAATGAAAAGTAAAGATTTAGACAAAGTCAAACAAGGCCAAATAGACACTGCAAACATAATTGCCTACAATACAATACCTAAAGACAACAATGATAACACCATAAAAAAAATTGAAATCAAAAACTATAGAGATAAAGAAAGGGTAAATGAAATATTCAATACAGTAGCATGGGTGTTTACCAGAATGTTAGAAAAAAGTGAAAAATAAATGGATAAAATAATTGTTTTAGATTTTGGGTCGCAATACAGTCATCTAATATGCAGAAGGATAAGAGAGTCCAATATTTATTGTGAATTATTGCCCTACAATACACCAATCAAAACAATTTCAGACTTCAAACCAAAGGGAATTATTTTTTCAGGCGGACCAGCCAGTGTTTACGAAAAAAATTCCCCAAAGCCAGATGAAAAAGTATTTGGCATTGGTGTTCCAATTTTAGGGATATGCTATGGGCACCAGGTCATAGTAGATCATTTCAATGGAAGAATAAGAAGAGTCACAAATAGAGAATACGGGAACGCAGTATTAAAAATAAAAAATAAAAACAATTTGTTCAAAGACATCAAAACAAGTAACATCCAGTGCTGGATGAGTCACAGCGATACAGCCGAGATAATCCCAGAAGGATTTGATATTTTAGGGGAGACCGATAGTTCATCCTCAGCAGCCATTGGAAACATGGAAAGAAAGGTATTTGGGTTACAGTTTCATCCGGAAGTGGCGCACACCGAAAATGGGATCCAGATACTAAACAATTTCTGCAATGTAATCAGCGGAGCAAAACCAGATTGGAATATGAGTGATTTCATTCAAAGCAGTATAGAAAACATAAAAACAAAAGTTGGTAAAGATAAAGTGTTGTGCGCTGTCAGCGGCGGAATAGATTCAACAACAACAGCTGTTTTAATTCACAGGGCAATCAAAGAAAACTTGACCTGTATTTTTGTCAATCATGGATTACTAAGAGAGAACGAAGAAAATGTTGTAAGGGAACTTTTCAATGAAAAACTAGGCATATCCATTAAATACATTGAGGCACAAGAAAGGTTTTTACAAAAATTAAAAGGAGTATCGGACCCAGAAGACAAAAGAAAGATAATCGGAGAAGAGTTTGCAAGGGTTTTTACGGAATTTGCAGAAGAAGAAGGCCCATTTCAATGGCTAGCGCAAGGAACACTATATCCAGACGTTATAGAGAGTGGTGTGTCCAAAGGTCCAGCAACAGTCATCAAAACACACCACAATGTAGGCGGATTGCCTAGCTGGCTGAACCTAAAGGTAATAGAACCTTTGAGGTATTTGTATAAGGATGAAGTCAGGGAGGCCGCCAAAATACTTCAAATACCCAAAGAATTGCTTTCAAGACATCCCTTTCCAGGCCCTGGACTCGCTGTAAGAATTTTAGGCGAGATAAATGACGAAAAGATAATGATATCAAAAGCAGCAAGTAAAATTGTAGAAGATGCATTATCGGAAGACAACATGTACAACAAAGTTTGGCAAGCCTATGCAATGGTAGGTGATGACAAAGCTGTTGGCATTTTAGGCGACAGGAGAATATATGGTCATATAGTAACGATAAGAATAGTTCAATCAAAAGATTCCATGACAGCAGATTGGGTAAGGGTTCCGTACAACACCCTAGAAAAAATCAGTTCGAAAATAACAAATGAAATAGAAAATGTAACATGGGTTACTTATGCAATATCCAGCAAACCCCCAGCCACAATTGAGCCCCAATAATCAATACCACAGCAATAATTCAGAAACAAGAAGACAAAAACACAAAAGATAAAATCAGCATAGATGGATAACATCAAGATTTTTATTGTAATGGAATTTCTCAAATAAAGATTTTGAGATCCATTTTATTTTTATAGTTCATCTCAACAATAAAATAAATGTATAGATTTAGTCCTCAAATACTACTTTTCCCTCCCCAATTACCAATATTGGATAACTAGAGATTGAAAAAGGATCGCCATTCCAAACTATAAAAGACGATTTGAACCCAGGTCTTATTTGGCCTATGTTCAGTATCCCTAATATTCCAGCAGCCTCTGAAGTAATTTTAGATATTGCAGAAGGCCTTGATAATCCAAATCGCAATAAATGCCTTAGGGTAAAAAACATGGTCCTCTGGAGAGTAATTGGGTGATCACTCATAAGAGAGAATTTTGCACCTGACTTCAACAGCAATCCAGCGTTCCTCCAGTTATTGTGCCTTAGTTCATCCTTATTTGAAAAAGAGTCCATGGGGCCATAAATAATTGGGATTGAATTTGCTTTTAGGGCTGCAAAGATCTCTTCACGGTGCACATCAAGGAGATGATTTGCAACAACTTTCAAATTGAACTCCCTTGCCAGTTGGATAAGAATCCTCACATCGTCCTCTTTGTGAAGATGCACCATTATCCTGTGCTTATGGGCAAGCATATCCATGTAAACCTCAGTATTTGGATCTACCTCATCTAATGTTTTTTTTTCGGATTTTAAAAGGTTTTGCATCTTTTTGGCCTTGATGAAATTTTCCCGCAATATCGACACTACACCCATTCGGGTTGTAGGTCGTTTCCCTTTCCAACTGGTCATAACACGTGGATGATATCCTAATGCCACCTTAATTCCAATGTCACCGATAAAGGCCTCCTCAATATCTTTGGCATAGTTTCTTATCAGAACTATTTTGCCTCCAACTACATTGCCACTTCCTGGAAATGCTGCAGAATAAAGAACGCCATGCTCAACTGACTCTCTGAATGAGGGATCGTCCATGTATAGGCTGTGTAGTGCGTTTACCATTGGGGTAGTAGAATCCATTTGCTCGTTTTCTTCATATTGCCCACTGTATTCAGCGGACCTTTGCAATCCAATATGACTGTGTGGATCAATAAATGCGGGAGTGACAACAACATCTTTGCCTTCAGCGATTATTTCGCCACCTTCTTCAGGTTTGCTACCATCAACATACTTTATCTCATCATTATCAAAACCAATGAAAACGTCTTTTCTTTCGCTAACGCCATCAAACAAATGATTGGCTTTTATTAGTTTCATATTTTAAAGAACACATCTATTTAGATGCAACATACTTTAATTAACACCATATCAAAAATAAATTGAATACAACCAAAAGCAGAATTTGACTTTTACAAAGAAAAAGAAAACTACGAAACATACAGAGAGCTGCTGACGGGACAGTGGACAAATAGACAGATTTTCAAACCCAATTGGTTTTGGGCATTAATTAAACATAATTTTAATCATCAACAGTATTCAGAAAAGATCACCAAGGCACTTCGCACAGTAAAAGATGTCTAATGTTAAACGTTTAGAAATTTTTATTCACATGTACAAAGAGTACCACTCAATAAAGAATTTAATGAATTGGCTAAACCTTTTTGTAATCCACATCATTATAAAACACATCAATACAAATAGGTTCATTATTCGGAAAGCATCAAGATTTACCAAAGTTAATATACTAAAACCAAAAAGGTAAAACAAATTCAATGTCATCAAACAAGAATAGAAAACAAACTACTACAGGGATTGTTTAAATCCAAGGTTTTGTTTCCCAAAAACAATTATCTTTTTCTTTTATAGTTGTTTTGGGTTTTTTTCATACGGTTTAAACGCAGAATTATCAAAAAGGTTAAACCCCACACTATCAAAGATAATGGATATTGGTTTATCATCCACAAATAACCACCCAATATAGCAAGACCAAAGCCAGTAATACCAAGAATTTTTTTTGTATTCATTTTAATTTATATTCAGTTGTACCATTAATTAATGAGTTAAATTTAAAAGTTGTAACATTGATCATGATAGAGTCAGATCTTTTTGCCAACATCTCAATCAAATTCTTACCGACAAGTAATTTCTTCCTTTTTAGGTTTAAATTGCATATCCGCCTTTTTTTTGAAAAATAGCCTATTGAGGAACTAAAATCCATGCCAACTAACCAAATTTCAGCGCACTGAAACTCATCGGCAAGAAACACACATCTATCGCCATCAGTAAATCCGCCAAAATTAAAAACATTTCGGAGTGGAAAAACTTGTGTTGTCCCAAAGAAATTCCTAAAACGTGGGGCAAATCTAAGAATTTTATCGATATTATCACCATGAGCATGGATTACCAGCTTTGATCCAGATTTATTGGCAGATAATAAAGAGTCAATATCACCATCGAGATCAGTCACAACAAAGTCAGGAACAATGTTTAACTGAAGGCATAGTTCTGTGGATCCATCAGATGATATTATAACGAAGTCTGAACGATCACGGATAAATTTTTGTACCGAAGAGTCCTCTATGCTTGGCCCCGCACCAATTATCAATGTTTTTTTACTGTTCAATTTATTTAAGCAGTTTAAATCCGAGGTTTCATTGGGTATCAAATTAGATAAAATAATAGAGGATAGTATGTCTTTTTTTACATCAAGGTGCAAATTGGATGATATTTCCAAATAATATGGGTACCAATCAGCAAACCTCAACCTAACATAATCTATCACATTCTAATATTATTATCCTTTTATCTATCAGAATACACAAGCATCATTAAATTTAGAAATAGACCAAATGTTGTTTTTTCCATAGCCAGATTTATTAATAAAAAAACAAATATCAACAACGTATAATAATTATGAGCGAAATGAAAACCGATGATTTCTCAGATGAAGAGATTAGAGAGATTTATAAGTTGAAAAACATTGCAATAGCAGGAATATCACCTACCGAAGGGAAACCATCAAACCATGTCTCAAAATACCTGATAGAAAAAGGATATAACGTAATCCCAATTAATCCAAACTATTCCGAAATTCTAAATAGAAAAGCCTATGGAAAAGTTTCAGAGGTTCCAGACTCAATCGACATATTGGATATATTTAGAAGATCAGAGGATGTGTTAAAAGTGGTAGAAGACTCGATAGACAAAAAAGAGATAAAAGTGGTATGGATGCAAAAGGGCATATACAATAAAGAAGCAGAAGAGATTGCCACAGAAAAAGGAATAAAAGTTGTGTATAACAGATGCATGCTAGAGGAGCACCGAAGATTGTTTCAATAGTTTATAAAAAAAGCCATCTTTTTCTAACAGAAAACACTCTCAAGTAACTTAATTATATAGAAGATACATTATTTTGTTGTATAATTAATGCCTAGGGCAGGCCAATTAAAAAACAAAGTAAATTTTACAGACAATAAAAACTATAACGAAATACAGTCATTTCAGGGCGGTACAAAAATATTAATAATTTGTATAGATAGAGATGACGATATTGGCATAAAAAGCGGGATAGAAACGCCAGTAATAGGCAAAGATCATTGCATTGAAGCAGGAACTAGGCTTGCTATAGAGGATCCTGAAGATTCGGACTCTAATGCAATCTTTGGAGCAATCAAGTCATATGAAGAATTTAGAACAAAAGGATACGACGCAGAGGTTACCATTGTAGCAGGCAAATTCAACAGAGGTGTAGAAGGAGATGTGAAGATTGCGCAGGAAATAGACAAGGTGCTTGATGGATATAATGCAGACGGGGCTGTAGTTGTATCAGATGGAGAAGACGATGAAACGGCAATTCCCATAATTCAAGGAAAAATTCCAATAATATCGCTTCAAAGAGTTATAGTAAGGCAAAGTAGAAGCGTAGAATACTCTTATGCCATTTTGGCCCGATATTTAAAAATATTATTTTATGATCCACGATATTCAAAATTTTTTCTCGGTTTACCTGGTGCGTTGTTTATAACTAGTGGCCTTTCCATAATTTTCGGGTTTTCGAGGGAAGCATTTGCCTTGGGTTTAAGCATATTGGGTTTGGCGTTTATTCTAAGGGCCTTTGACATAGACAAAGCGATAGTTTCGTTCTCAAAACCAACACCTTCAGGATTTATTAGAATATTCTCTTACTTCGCCGGAACATTGATTATTTTAGCTTCGATACTGAATGGGATTTCCCAAATTCCACCTGATGCATTAGAATCACAGAATGGAATTGCATCAATAATCACAAACAAGATAATATTGGGAAATTTTGTGTCTGGGATCATTACGTTATTGTGGATAGGGATATCAACAATTTTTGCAGGAATACTACTGAGCAATTGGTTTAAGGGCAGTATTAAAATAATATACGATATCTTAAGACTGGTAGTTTTGGCATTGTTGTATATACCCATGTTACAGTTTACATCCCTCATAGCTGCAAGGGGAAACCCATTCAACTTGATTTCATCTTTGTTGATAGGCCTTGCAATAACTTTAATAGTTGCAACATTCCTTTTTCAATACTTCAGGAACAGAAAAGGGGGAGAAGCACTTAAACACGATAACCAATAGAAATTCATTAGGAGTCGGAATTTACCAAATATAAAAAAAATTACCATGCATGTGTTAGATAAGTGTTTAAAGAAACTATATGATTTTTCAAGGCAAAATATAGTATATAGAATATATGAGAAACACCTTCTAAATCAAATAATCCAATATCCATTCCCTCAACACATAGGAATTATTTTAGATGGCAACAGAAGATGGTCAAAGATAAAGGAGGTAAAAAAAGAGAAAGGTCACAAGATTGGTGCAGACATTGCAGAAGATCTTCTGAATTGGATTTATGATTTAGGAATAAAAATAACCACCATTTATGTACTTTCAGATGAAAACTTGGAAAGAGATCCTTTTGAAATAGATAATATTTACTCACTGTTAGAAGAGAAACTCACAAGATTACACGATGATGCGAGAATACACAATAAACAAATAAGAATTAAATCGATAGGGGACTTCAAAAAACTACCTGATGGACTTCAGCAGATTTTAAAAAAGCTGGAATCAGGAACAGAAAATTATCAGAACATGTACTTGAATATAGCTATTGCATATGGTGGGCAACAGGAATTATTGACCGCAATAAAGAAAATAGCAAGATCGATTCAAGAAAGAAGAATTGACATTGATGAAATCAATGAAAAACTAATAGAGTCGAACCTATATACAGCACATCTTCCACAAGCAGAACCAGATCTAATACTAAGAACCTCTGGTGAAAAAAGATTAAGTGGGTTTTTATTATGGCAAAGTGCATACAGTGAACTCATTTTTGTGGATGTTTTTTGGCCAGAATTTAGAAAAATAGATTTGATGAGAGCAATAAGAACATATCAAAAAAGATCAAGAAGATATGGAAAATGAAAAAGACAAGAAAATCATTAATACCTTATTAATTAATTCATATCATAAATAATGCCAAAACACGGAGAAACCGATAACGAAACAAAAAAAATATACTGTGGGTATTGGATGACAGTTGAGGAATGGGAAGACATACATGATTATAGCATAAATGGAAATTTTGAAGAGTTAAACATTAAAATTGATTAGAGAACAAAAAGTAAAAAATCATGGACATATTTTTATAAGCGTAGAAATCACTCATGGCAATGTATGACGAAATTTCTGCAGGCGCAGTATTGTATATTGTTGATGAAAATTTCGAAATTAAATACCTCATTCTTAATTATAGTTATGGCCACTGGGACTTTCCAAAGGGAAACATTGAAAGTGGAGAAACCGAAACAGAAACCATCAAAAGAGAAGTAATGGAAGAAACCGCCATTAAAGACATAAAAGTAATAGAAGGTTTTAGGCAACAGATATCTTATAGATATAGAAAAAAGTCAAAAATAGTCAATAAAACAGTCATATATTATCTTGCAGAAACAAGGACTAACAAAGTAGTACTGTCATTTGAACACATCAACTTTGCGTGGTTAGATTTCAATCATGCGTTAGAAAAATTATCATTTGATAACAGCAAAAAGGTTTTAAGAAATGCAAATGAATTTCTTATTACGTCAAAGATAAATAATATAAATACAAATTAAATTTTAAATATATTTTGATAGTACATATCAAAATCCAACAAAAAAGAATTTAGTTTATCGATAGTTATAATCGGAACGTCATTTACAAATTGAAACTCATTGGGCAATAATGTCAGTATAATTGGAACAGCATTTTCTATTTTCATGTTGGATTTTTGTAAAAAAAGCATACCACGTTTTTTTTGTTTGTCAACGATTTCTTCAAGGTTGGATAAAGAATTTTTTTTCCAATGTTTGCAGTCAACTAACAAAGCCTTATTAGACTTTATGCCTATTACATCAATTTCTCGCCTAGGGTTTTTTAATCGAAAGTTTGTATAAACACGATAACCATGATATTTCATTATTTCAGACGAAAACAATTCAAAATCATGCCAATTTATTTTGCCGCATATTTTGACCATATCAGCGCCATTACGAATAGCTAACAATGCAATAGAGAGTTTGTTAAAAGAAGAAACATCGATTTTGTTGCTTTTTATCCTTATGTTGTGATGAGACAAAAAAAACAGTAACTCATTGAAGATGTCATCATTAACAATGCCAAAATTATCCATCCCAGAATCAAAATTATCCAGGATATAAGTTAATAGCGATGAATTAATACTCAAAGATGACTGTAACTATATTACATAAATAAAAAAAAGAGGATTTAGCTTACTACTATACTGCCAACCATGTTTGGATGTAATGAACAGTGGTATGGTATCTCTCCTGCAGTAGTAGGTGTAAATTCAAATGTTTGTCCTTTATTGAGTATTCCCGGTCCTGTTGCGCTTTTTGTAAATCCAGTATCAAATAGCTTACCAACGTCTGCAGAGCCAGGGTTTCCTGATGTAACTGTATGGCCAGCATTATCATTATTTGTCCATATAATTTTTTGGCCAACCGATACCTCAATAGGATTTGGGCTCCATGATGTTTCTCCCAAGGTGGTTGCCCCAGGCACAATAGATACTTGGACAGCTGGGCTTTGAGCGAAAACAGAAAGGTTTCCACTTGATGTAATAACTACTACACTAAGAATTGCAAGCAAACTTGCTGTGACATAAACTGGTTTATTGACCATTTTCATCATTTTTTATATTAAATAGAGAGTTAATAAATATTATTGGATCATTATGAAAAAAACTTATATTACATTAAGTTTACCTATCAAAATCTTAGGTATAGATTATGCCCATATTCACATATTGATAAATAAAACTTGGCTAGGGTTTTCGTCATAACACATAATAAAAAAACATAATAAGGTTGTTAATTCACTTTAATAAAACGATGTCTAAAACCTGTATAAAATGCAACAGAACCTTTGAGGAGAGCGAAGTAGAAGATCCAACATCACAAAAATATCCGTCCTGCCCAGACTGCTGGAAAGAATGGACCACTTATGCTGTAATGGTGATGAATGAAATGAGACTGGACATGTCACTTCCAGAACACAGAAAAGCCCTAAGAAAATATGAAAAGGGATTTTTTGAAAAAACTCTTGGAGAATTAGAAAAAAAACCAGAAAACAAATAAACTTTACTTAATAATTTAAATATCTTGTGGGCGAGATTGCCTTATTTATTTAGTTTTGAGGAATTAATTTTATAAACATTTTAGGGTCAGGTGTATTCAATACTGACTCCATAAAACAATACCACAGTTTATCCCTTTTATTTTTAGGTAAATCGTTTAATACTTTAACCAAAGACAAAATAAAAGGATTATCAAAATTTTCAAGGTCATTTGGATTTAAATATAACTCTAACAGATATGAATTAAAAATTGAGTTGATCGAAGAAGCATCCATCTCATACAGCGAATTCAGCCATGATTCAAAAAGGCTCATAACCTTGGCTCTCCCTATCTTATGAAAGTTCTTCAAAATATTATTAATTATCTCTTTCTTTTCAGATTTATCAAAACCATCAAATTCAATTAATCGATTTTTGATAATACCAGTTCTAAGTCCATAAGGCAGATTTGATAAAATTATTAGAATATTTTCTACAAATTTTGATGTAGAGTCATAGCTCATACATGAAAATACAAATTCGATAATTTTTCTCTTACTAACGATGCCATATAGCCAACACATTGCATTTTACACACACCGAAATATCTATCCTGTTTACCTATTGTGTGTTTTCGCATAATTCATGATACCCTAAAATGAGGCATACCCGTTAATTAGGACCAATAACTAATTAGATCCAAGACATCAAACCGCACCAAACCTGCATCCACATTTACGCTCAACTTGATTTTTGACAAATAATTTGACGGTTTTGACGGAAAAAATGACGGAAATGACGGTTTTGAATTTTCTCTATTTTCATTTTGCTATACACAAATGTAAGAATGGTTGCCCGTATTAAACCAGGCAACCTATTTGCTTGTGATACAAGTAATTACTTATATGGAAGTCAAGACATCAGACTGCCATTAATTTTGCATATAAATAGGCAAGGTATCACCTATATACAATCTATGGATGATGGGACATTAATGCCCACTGCAGACTGGTATATTTCAGTCACAGGTAGAAAATCGGGTGTTTGCATAGGAAAATACACTCAAGGCTATAGGATATTATCCGCAGTGAAAGAAGTCAGGAATTACCGTTGATATCATCATTACATAAAGATTTTCCTAATTTCTATTATTGTCCTTATTAATGAAATATCTCTAAAACATCTATGGATTATCACCAAAAACTCGATTTTCCTCACATCTATAAATTACATAAATTCAGATCCACAAATAAAACAGATTTCTCACTGCTTTATGAGGGCAAATATCACCTATTCCAAGTTTTTGATAATAGCGCTCAAAAAAAAAGGCCTAATAAGATTGGAAATACAATTAGGCTAATTTAAATAGCAAAATAGGTGAGTCATCTTTACAAATAGCAAAATCAATGGATAACCCTAACCAAGGGTGTCAAAAAGAAAATTTTACCAGACATTATTATTCCGGGAATTCCAAATTAAAAAAAATTGCGATCGCTCAATTTCAATATAGGGCATATAAGAATAGGAAAGTCAGCCAAAAGATCAGACAAAATCTTTTTGTAACATAATAGAACCATGTCCCCGGATTTTGAGTTAAACACCAAATATAAAAAGATAGGTCAAGTTGCCTAATGTCAAACAGGATAAACGCCATGAAAAAACATAATGGTAAGCAAAATGCATCAGGATAAAATAGAACTATTAAGATTAAATATTATATAATTTTTATAAAAACAATATGCCTTGTTTAGTTACAGTAGGTGGATTTTATGGTGATGAGGGAAAAGGAAAAATCATAGCCTATTTAGCGACAAATGATAAATATAATGTGGCAGCCAGGGGAGGAGTAGGACCTAATGCAGGACATACATTTGTACAAAACAATAACGAATACAAAGTAAGGATGTTACCAAGTGCAGTATTAAATAAAGATACAAGATTGCTAATTGGTTCGGGCGTATTGGTTGAACCAAATACACTCTTAAGAGAAATTAATGCATTTGATGCGATAGATAGGACATTCATTGACTTTCAGTGCGGTATAATCGAACAACACCATCTAGAGAAAGACAATGAAGATAACCATCTTAAGGATACCATAGGCACTACTGGAACCGGCACTGGCCCTGCCAATGCCGACAGAGCACTAAGAAAGATAAAACTTGCAAAAGATATCCCCGAAGTTGCACTTTTTTTAGAAGATGTAAGCAATTCGATTAACTATTCGATAGACAACAAAGAGAATGTGCTTATAGAAGGAACCCAAGGGACATTTCTATCACTATATCATGGAATATACCCATTTGTCACCTCAAAGGATGTAACTGCGTCTGCTATTTGTTCCGATGTGGGTGTGGGTCCAAAAAAAATAGACGAGGTTTTGATTGTTTTTAAATCATATGTTACAAGAGTGGGAGAAGGTCCACTAACAAATGAGATAAGTTCTGAAGAAGCAAAAGAAAAAAATTGGTTAGAATATGGTAGTGTGACTGGAAGGCAAAGAAGATCTGCGCCGTTTAATTTTAACCTTGCAAAAAAATCCATACAAATTAACAGTGCAACTCAGATTGCATTAACAAAACTAGACATTGTTTTTCCTCAATGTAAAGGCATAAAAGACTATTCAAAACTTACAAAGGAAGCAATGCAATTTGTAGAGAATATCGAATCCGAAACAGGCCTTCCAGTTACAATTATTGGTACCGGAGCTGAAATCAACGATACCATAGATAGAAGGAAAAACCACAACAGATAGAACCATGGGAAAAGAAACAAATTAATTAAAATATAGTATTCTTTTTTAATTTATTAACTTTTTAATGAATAAATATTGGAATGAAGAACATATTTGAAATATTACTTGTTATCTATTCTCATAATTTTATCACAGCATTTAACAATAACCCTTTGGAACTCAATAATAACAAAATCAATAATACATTTATGAAAACATAACAAAAAGAAAACGCTTATAATCCTAGCAAATACTAAGGATAAAGGTAACATTGCATTTCAAAGAAGGTCTGACCTTTGATGATGTTCTTCTGGTTCCAAAGAGATCACCCATTGTTTCAAGATCTCAAACTAGTTTAAAAACAAAATTATCAGCCAATATCAAAATTAATATTCCAATAATCAGTGCAAATATGGACTCTGTAACTGAATCAGACATGGCTAGTGCATTGGCAAGAGAAGGAGGCATAGGAATAATTCATAGGTTTATGACTATAGAGGATCAAGTTAAAGAGGTATTAAGGGTAAAGAGAAGTGAATCAGTTATAATAGAGCAGCCTTACACAATAGGTCCAAATAACACAATAAAAGAAGCCAACACGATTATGTCAGAAAAAGGTATTTCAGGTTTGTTAGTGGAGGATAACAACAAAAGACTTTGTGGGATCTTAACAAGAAGAGACATAGTATTTGAAAAAAATTTAAACACAGAAGTTTCAAGTCTAATGACAAAAGACGTCATTTCGGCAAAAGTCGGAACAACAACAGAACAAGCAAAAGAGATACTACATAAATACAAAGTCGAAAAACTGCCCATAATTGATGAAGAGAAAAAAATCTTTGGGCTAATAACAGGCAAAGATATACTAAAAATTGAAAAATACCCTAATGCTTCAAAAGATAAAAAGGGAAGGTTGTTGGTTGGCGCGGCAGTAGGGGTAAAGGGAGATTATCTTGAAAGAACAGAGGATTTGTTAAACAATGGGGCAGATATAATCGTAGTTGATATAGCCCATGGACATAGCGATAACGCAATCAACACAGTAAAGATGATAAAAAAAGCATTCCCAACCTGCGAGCTCATGGCAGGAAACGTAGCTACTGAAAAAGGAACAGAGGATTTAATAAAGGCAGGGGTAGACGCGGTAAAGGTAGGAGTAGGTTCAGGCTCTATATGTATTACAAGAATAGTAACAGGTTCTGGCGTTCCTCAATTAACTGCAATAGGGGATAGCGCGAAAACGGCAAAGGAATATGACATCCCTATAATTTCTGACGGAGGTACCAGGACATCGGGAGATTTAACCAAAGCTTTAGCTGCCGGAGCATCGTCGGTAATGATAGGAAGCCTGTTTGGCGGTACGGATGAAAGTCCAGGTAAAACTTTGACTAAAAACGGTAAAAAGTATAAGATGTATAGAGGGATGGCTTCATTTTCTGCATCATTAGGTAGAAAATATAGGGAAAACGCAGGAATGAGTATAGATAATGATGATTTAAACGACATTGTACCGGAAGGAGTAGAAGCAATGGTTCCGTATAAGGGAAGCGTAATAGAAATTATTCGGCAATTAGTTGGAGGTGTTAGGTCTGGCTTAAGTTATTGCGGTGCAAAAACAATTAGCGAAATGCAAGAAAACGCAGAGTTTATCAAGATTACCGCGGCAGGCTACAAAGAAAGTCAGCCTCATGATGTTGATGTAATTTAGGTTACGCCATAAAAAATAATACTGAAACTTTAATTACGGTTACATAAAACAACATTGTGGGCAAAACGATATTCACGTTCACATTATCTTTTTTTTAATCGAATAACCAATTTATTTTTTACCAATTGCTTTATTAAACAAAATACAACAAAAAAGTAACAATTACACGAGCTTATCGTGCTAAAACCCCCAAATTTAACTAGAACAGTTCATCCACCTATAAAAGAGATTTACAGATCCATGCAACATAAAAAAAGAAAATGCAGAAATTATATCTATAAAGCATAAGAAAACAACAAGTTCCATTGTAATTTATGCAACAAGAGGACGACCAATTCAATGAATAAGTATCCGGATGGTAAGACACTCTAAATAAGAATAGCCCAAAAATCTCCGGCTTTTATGTACAAATCGTGCCAAGATTAATCCATTTAACAAACACTAACAATAAAACAAAAACCATCAGTCCATCCAACCAGCATAATTTAAAAATAAAAAAATTAGTATAATAACACTCTAGTTCGACTCAAAATAAAATTACTATCGAGTGGAATTGGCTCTCTCTCCTAGTGGGATATTTATAAATGGAACTGCACCCGCGTTACCTGCGCCACCGCCTTCGCCGCCGCCACCGGAATTGCCAGTTACTAATGGAAGCTGTCCATCCCATTTTTGAGATTTAAGCCAATCAAGGTATCCGGTGCTATTTCTAAGTTGTCTATCAATGATGCTAATAGCTTCGGATTCACCTTGCGCCTTTAGTATGTTAGATTGCCTTAATCCTTCAGATTGTGCAATATTTGCCCTTTGTTCTCCTATGGCCCTGGCTTCAGCCTGTTGCGCCTCAATTTGTATTCTTCGAAGTTCGTTTTGAGCTTGTAATGCGCGTTGCTCAGCTTCCACTTTAGACTCTACAGCCCTGACAAACTGATCAGAGAATGCGAAATCAGTGATTGAAATGGCATCAAGAATTATGTTATATGGAGACAATCTAGCCGTTATCTGGGTTTCAATTTCATCTTTTACGAGTTCCCTTTTGGTAATTAATTCTTCAGCATTGAATTGAGCGGTAACTTGCTTAACTGATTCCTGAATAGTAGGAACTATAACTCTGCTAGAATAATCAAATCCAAGCTGTTTATACAATGCAGGAACCGTGTCAGGATCTACATGATAGTTTAACGCAACTTCTGTAGCTACATTTTGAAGATCTTTTGATGCGGAGGTTGTACTTTCAACTATCTTTAGTGTTCTAACTTCGAATTGGAGAATCGAATCTCTAAAAGGAAGAACGAAATGAAGGCCCTCACTTAATGAGACACCTGGGTCTACTGCACCAAACTTAAGCAACACACCTCGGTGACCAGCATCAACAATTTTTATGCTGGATGATAAAATAACAAAGATAACTATTACTGCAATTATTGCAGGAATTGCTATTCGGAGAGGGCTGGATAAACCGGACCCCCCTCCACCACCAACATCTTCTAACGGTTCGCCATCTGGAGTATAACGCCTATTTCGTTTATTTCGAAAAATACCAGCCATATGTAATATATAGATTGAATTTAATTTAAATATTTGTAATAGTTTATTTTTTAGAATTGCCAAAGTACTCCAAAAAATCATTTGAAAATTTTCCAATGTCCATCAAATTAGAATCTTCCCTTAAATTTTTTTCTTTTATCCACACAATGTTACCATCTAAATCAATTATGATAAGATTAGATCTTTCCAAATACCTCAATATAGCGTTAATCTTATCCAATGTTAAGTGAGGCGTTAAAATCTTTCTGAGATCCCTTAACTTAGGAAATGGTGTAACATCCTTAATTTTACTTAAAAAAAATTCAACATCAGACTCTGAAAAATCATTTGAAGCAGACAGATTTCTTTTCTTATTTACTTTTTTTTTGCGAATACAAATTTTACAAGGCTTTATTAAATAAATCTTATTGTTAAATCACTATAGTTAATTATCTTAGATGAGACTAACATTTATAATCTCCCTTAACAATTATCCATTATTGTCAAAGACAGAAATACTGTTGATTTCAATTTTTGCATTATCCGTAATAACCATAACACTTGTTGTGTCTTCAGTTAATCAGATTCATGTCATTGCACAAAATGGCTCGGATGAAGAGAAAGGGGAAAAAAATGTAAAAGTTGTTGCTGGCGGGCACGGGAGTGGATATGGCTCTATTGACACCTCTGGCGATGTTTTAGATTCTATGAACCAAGACTCTAGATCTAAAGCTGATATAGAGCCTACGGAATATCTAAGGGAGTTTAACTATGGGCGGGTCTCTGCAAATGAAAATGGAACAACGGTGAGAGATTTCACAATAGTTGCACAAGACAAGAACCTGGAGATATAGCCTGGCGTTTTTTTTATACATGGACTTTTAACGGAACGATCCCAGGTCCAACCATTAGAGCAACAGAAGGAGACATAGTTAGAATAAATTTCATAAACAATGGTTCACATGCCCACACAATGCATTTCCACGGATTACACAAATCAGAAATGGACGGAGTGTTTAATGGTGTTGCACCAGGTGGGAAGTTTGTATATGAATTTATTGCCGAACCTTTTTGGGGTTTTTCCATATCATTGCCACATACAACCTTTAGAAGAACATATTCAATGAGGTCTTTATGGAGTGTATATTGTTGACCCCAAAAACACAACAAGGCCCCCGGCTGACGAAATGGTTATGGTAATGAATGGATATGATACGGATTTTGACACTGAAAACAACTTTTACACCGTTAAAGGAATTTTCAATTACTATATACACCAACCCATTGAAATAGAAAAGGACAGATTAATACGGATATATTTGGCAAACATGCTTGAGTTTGACCAAATAAACAATTTTCATTTGCATGCCAATATGTTTAACTTTTATAGCAGTGGAACCAGCCTAACCCCTAACGAGTACACCGATATAGTGACAATGAGTCAGCGTGAAAGGGGAATATTGGAATTTACATATAAATATCCCGGCCCCTATTTGTTTCGGCTCACAAGACAGAGTTTGCAGAAAAAGGCTGGATAGGCTCGTTTTTGGTGAAAAAATCCAAAAGTCAACAAGATATCGTGGCACTGAATAGTGGAGAAAAGTCACCCCACCCAGCTGAGATTAATAATAATGCTACTACTTCTTATGCTAAAGATGAAATTGAAACAAACTCCTCTAATTTTAAAGGTGGCATTCATTACTCGGCAAGGCCAACCTAGCTAATGGAGCAATAAGGGAAGGTAGTATATACTGCAAAGAAAATAAAAGAAAATACTTTTGGTGATGATGATAAAAGCGACAATAGGTTTAGCAAAACAAAAACAGTTGTCATTGCATTAATTCCTTTAGTGGTATTAGCAGGAATGATTGTTTTTCTTTTTGGTCCTGGACAGTCAATCCTTAAACAGGAACACCACTACCTGATCTAACCATTGAAAGACAAGAATTTCACGAGGGTAAAATCATATCATTAATTAGAAACACAGGGCCTGAGACAATTGAAATATCACAGGCGGACGTGAATGACAGAATAACGGCAGCTGCAATTGAACCAAGTAAAACTTTGCCAAGGCTAGCAGAAGCTAAAGTCATAATACCCTTCAATTGGAATGAAGGAGTTCCTCATGATATTGGAATTACAACTTCTGATGGCACGAGATTTAGCAAGGGCGTGGAAGCTGCGGCTCTGGCTCCTACCCCAAATATACAACAAGCATCTTTTTTTGCAGTCATTGGTACTTATGTTGGGGTTATTCCCGTATTGATAGGTCTTTTGTGGTACCCATTCATAAAAAGGCTGAGCACAAACAAGTACAGTTTCTTCCTAAGTCTTACTGCCGGCCTGCTGGTGTTTTTGGGTATAGATGCCCTAGTGGAGGGAAATGAAATTTCGGGAGAAAATGTTGCTGGAGCCTTTAACGGCCAGGTGTTGATTGCAATGGTTACAATCATTTCATTTTTGTCATTGTTGTACATATCCGAAAAACTCGTTGAACGCGCTACGGCTATAAAAAATTCACACTATGCCAATGTAACAACACCGTCACCAACACCAACACTATTGCCTGCCCCTAACCCAGTCTCTGAAAAAGAAATGATGGCAAAGCCCCTAGCAATATCTTTGATGATAGCAATAGACATAGGATTACACAACTTCGGTGAGGGTTTGGCGATAGGTGCTGCAGTGCTGTTAGGTCAAGTCGCATTTAGCACTTTTTTAATAATTGGATTCACACTACACAACACCACCTAGGGTTTGGCTATAGTAGCCCCAATGGCCAAGGCAGGTAAAGTCAAGATACGAAAACTATTGCTAATGGGATTAATAGCCGGAGTCCCTACGATTATAGGAGCATGGATTGGTGGGTTTATGTATTCCCCTTTAGCTGCCATAATATTTTTGGCAATAGGCGCCGGTGCGATATTTCAAGTGGTATTCCCCATTGCCTCAATGATGGTAAAAGACAGCAATAAAAACAATGATCAAAACAACAATGAGAACAATAAGAAGCGATCTTTCCTAAGTGCTCCCGTTATTTCAGGATTCGTAATAGTGATGGCAATTATGTACCCCACATCATTGCCGATACCATCCTGAGGGTGATATGCATGTATACGTTAAATCAACTAAAAGCACTTGTAAAATATTTTCAGAGAAGCAATGCATTGTTAAAATAACAGATGGTAAACTAAATGTAAACAGTAACAATCGCCTTGAAACTGATCGGAATGTTCATAAAAACGAAAGAAGAGAATGGTTAGCAGGGTGAACATATGTTACGGATTCAGCAGAAGATTACCCCAAGGTAATATAAATCCCATCTTTTCTTGTCGATGTTGGTGACGGTGTTATCGCTTTTTATTTTATAGCTATTTGAGACCGTCAAAATCAATCAATCAATACTTTTGAAAAATCCCCAATAAAAGAAACCAAATGCATGGATTAAACAATCTTTCGATTAAAAATTTTATATGTCTGTCATGTATCGTCAATCCATTTATTCTAAATTATACCCAATCACAACATGTTTAACTTTTTCTTCTTAGTCATTTCTTTTTTACTTTTATAAAAAAATGACCTTTCATTCAAAGAAGGAGAAGTAAACAGCCCATAATTTGACAGAGATATTACTAAAAAAATAGACAGATCTAGTGTTATGATTTTGTTTAAAGCCCGCGCAGTAGAAGCAATAACCAAAATTATCCTAGTTTCTTTTACATAACATGCATTCATGTTATTTACCTACAGGTCCTACAGTATAAACTGGCATAGATAATTACAAGTACAAAGAAACACTAAAGAAAGTTTATTGATTATCGCCTATTGCACTAATAAATAACAGAGCCTGTTTATAATTGAGTTAATTTCACAACTATCTAAAATGGATATTCTTGGGTCATTTTTTAGACCCATAAAAGGGAAAGGATTATGTTGTACGAAAAGTTAAACAAAATGGTTTGTCAATAGACGAATCACAAAGGATAAAGAACAATCAATTTGAAAAAAGATTGGACTGTATTCGTAGTGCTCATAACGAAAAAAAAGATAATTAAATTAGAACAGATAGGATGGAAGACTATCTCGAAGTAATCTATGAACTGATTCAACAAAAAGGATATGCTACAACTGCAGACATTTCCAAATATCTCAACGTCAGTTCCCCAAGTGTAACCAAGATGGTAAAAAAACTGGATGAGAACAGCTATCTAATTTATGAGAAATACAGGGGATTAAGATTGACATCTCAAGGCATTCACATTGCAAAAAACATCCAGGAAAAACACAGTTTATTTGTAGAGTTTTTAAAGATGATCGGAGTGGATAATGAAACTGCGCATTTAGACGCCGAAGGAATAGAACACCACCTTCATCCTCAAACCATAAAAAAACTTGAAAGATTTATAATGATACTAAAAAAAAGGATCCAAAACTGATAGACGACTTACAGCAATAAGAATAAAACCTAATCCTATAGTTGTTTGTTATTAAAAGGTATAAACAGTTATGGAAATGGCAATTGCAGATAGGAATTGAGATAAGAGATATCAACAATTTTATTATTAAAAGGCAAACTAACCGCACTTAATTTATTATCAATGTTTTTTCCACAAAGATTTAAGAAATCACAACCGGTATCTAAAGAAGTTTGGTTTGATTTAAAACTATTTGAATAAAAAGAAGCAGGATTATGACTTGAAAATGACTCTGAGAAAATATATTTAATATAGTGGTTATCGGCGGATAGGATCATCACAAAGACAATAGATGAAATAGCAATAGACTTAAATATCAAGTTCATATCCGATTGCTTTATCTAAAAGAATAAATTATAATTGCATTTCCTTTGATAGTGCTATTATTATGATTCTAATGGATATACTAGAAAAAATAACAGCAAAAATGAAGGAAAAAATTCATCGTCAGTAATGATAAAAATGCAAACAAAAAAAAACTATGTAAAAAATCAATGTTATTTTAACGACATAACCGTTTTCAACACAACAAAATCAACCGATGCTGAGGAGAGAAACTAACAAACAAAACCTTAAGCGAACAGAGCCGATAAGTAACACATGACGCACACAATTAACAAAAACATATACAAGTATTACGCATCATAAGACAAAGAAATGGTCGATTACTGGCCAAAAGAGTGTCAGGATTAGAAATGGGCCAAAGGGAAAAGTATTTTTGGTAAATATAACACATATTATGAATATAGAGGTATTTTATTGCATTTTTCTAATAGATACAAAATTAATGATAGGAAAGATTTTGGAAGTCTTATAGTAGTTGAAGGTATTGACGGCTCAGGAAAGTCAACTCAAATACATTTATTAGAGAAATGGTTAAGGTCAAAGGGATATAATGTTTTTCTTACTGAATGGAACTCTTCTGCATCTGTTAAAGAAATCACCTCCAAGGGTAAGAAAAAGGCTTTATTGACACCCACAACTTTTTCCCTCCTTCATGCCACAGATTTTGCAGATAGATATGAAAGAAACGTCTACCCACTATTAAGAGGTGGATACATTGTACTTGCGGACAGGTACGTCTATACTGCATTAGCAAGAGACATTGTAAGAGGATGTGACAGGAAATGGGTGGAAAACATCTATAATTATGCCATCCAACCGGATATAGTATTTTATTTTCGAATACCAATTGAAATAGCGGTTGATAGAATCATCTCAGGAAGGCCAAAGTTAAAACATTATGAAGCAGGTATGGATTTAAATATAAGCAAAGATCCATTTGAAAGCTATAGAATATTTCAAGGTAGAATTGTTGATGAATATGAATCAATGGTAGACTCAGAAAAATTTACGGTAATTGATGCGACAATGGATATCGAAAAACAACAAAACATAACAAGAAAACACATTCTAAAGATATTAAATAACAAAAAAAAGTTGGAGTAAAAACAGTTAACCATAAAGATGTGAAATTACAGAATGATATTAAAAAAATCAACTGAAAAGAAAAATAAAATAAAATTTATAAAATCGGGCATAAAATATCTCAAAGACATAGAAATAAAAGGGTCTTTTATTGTGGTAGAGGGTCCCGACGCTTCGGGGAGAAGCACCCAGATACAAAAAATAACAACAAAACTTGAAGGTGATGGGCACGCAGTAATAAATGCAGGGCTGAGAAGATCAGACCTTATTTCCAAAGGAATCATAGAAGCAAAAAGAAATTTTTTGTTGGGAAAAAGAACCATGGCTCTCTATTATGCTGCAGATTTTGCAGACCAACTAGAGAACAAAATCATTCCAGCGCTAAAATCGGGTTTTATTGTAATTTCTGATAGGTATATCTATACACTCATAGCAAGAAGTTCTGTTAGAGGAATAAACAAAAACTGGCTTCATAATTTGTTTAGCTTTGCCATAGAACCAGATCTGGTGTTTTATTTAGATGTTGATTCACACAATTTGATACATAGAGTTTTTCAAAAAAACTACTCTCTGGATTACTATGAATCAGGAGCAGATCTTGGGATTTCCAACGACATTTATGATTCTTTTATAAAATATCAATATGCATTAAAAAAAGAATTTGAAAAGATGAGATCAAGATACAGCTTAATTAACATAGATGGAAATAAAAATATTGAACAAGTATTTCAACAAATTCAAACAAAAGTAGATGATTTTTTGACGTCAGACAATAAAGATACAGTGATAAAATGACATGAAAAATAAGTTACACTTGTTTCAAAATAAAAGAAAGAGATAGACTTAAAATCCATCATGCCTAACGATACACTAGTAAAATAAAGATTGGCTGCAAATAGAATAAAAAAAGGCTCAGTATCCATATTACCATCAGTAACAGTTCTTGTCAATGCATACATTACGCATCATGACAACTCTCAAGATATTTTGTATTTTAAAGCAGATAACGGAAATGACACATTTCAAAAAATAAAGAATGAAAGCACAAGCATAAATGACGAGGAGATAAAGTTGGGTGAATGCAATACAACAATAACTGGAAGTGAAAAATGCGATTCTTTGACATCCTTTTTGTCATATCTTGGGAATATAAAATGCTCCTAAACATTGACAAGAATATCTTTTTTGGTAGATAAAATAGTGTGACCTCCATTTCTGAATGGAAAAGATGGATATTGTATAATTTAATTGGAGAGGGAATTCATAACGTATTGTTTGAGGATCAGATAAAAAAACTATCAGGAAGGCACTACGAAAATAATCTAACAATTGCTCTAAACATTTTAGTGGACAGTGGCATACTGCTAAAATTAGAAACTAATAAAAGAAAAAAGTTTATTGTCAATTATGAAAGATTGAATGATGCTCAGAAAATATTAAATGATAACAGAAACTGGACATATAAGAGACATAATGATAAAGAAAACAAGAGCGTAAATCAGTATTTTGCTGAACCAGAAGGATACAACTTTTGGTTCAATATAGAAGAAAATCCACGCCAAAAAAAAAGCATATACAATCTATATTACAAGAAAACAGACGATTTAGATTTTTCAGCCCAAATAATAACTCAAAGACATTCACGAATATTACACATGGGATCGCTAAGACAAAATGATTCCAACATTTCAAAGTTATGGAAAGCTTGTCAGCAACTATCCCAAACAACAAAAAAAGGAGACTTCATTTTGCAAGATTTACAAGATAAAGAAAGAAAGGCCTGTGGAAATAACAGACAACGTGGAAAGATATCTTTAGCGATATTTAAAAAATTAGGGTATATTAAAGAGAACGGTAGAAAAGGTAATTCAACATCTTTTAGATTAACCGGAAAAAATCCACCGTTTACTACACTGGACAAGTTAATCAACACATGATAATCTACATACGCCATAATCGCAAACCTATTATTAAATTATCTATCACTATAAGATATGGAAATACTTGATGATAAAATTTTAGCTAAAAACATATTCCAAAAATATACCGTCAATCCAAAGAATTGGAATTTCATAATTTCTACAACATCAATTCATGACGGTTTTTTTGATGCCACTATAACAAGTCCTGATGAAGCATGGCAGTTAAAAATTGATTCTTTATACAAACCCCTACCAATAATTACGGGAACAAAATTAGATATAGAATCATCAAAAATGAAAAAAATGTTTAATAAAGATATGGCTCCATTTGGATATAGAAAAATAGACCCACCAATGATAATGAACTTGTTTAAAAAAATATCCCAGGAACAAGAAATGATTGCAAGAAAAGATATGGACTATGTAAATAATGAACTAAATTCATTTTTAGGTTCACTTGAACCAACAGTCCCAGAAAAAGGTATTGATTATCTGTATGGTCCATTTCTATTTACAAATAAAAACATCATAGAGAATAATCCGTATCATAAAAACATATCAGAAAAATTAGCAACAAATCTAAAGAAAAAGATTAAGGACAGATATCCTAGTTATGGATAAAAATTGAAAGGGCAAATAAAAATAGATAAATTCCATAGCATGGTATTAAAAAACAATCCGCTAAAGGACCCACATATAAGAGACATAATAATTTATCTTCCTGAGAAGTATTCAAAGAGTTTTTCAAAAGGTTATCCAACAGTCTTTTTGTTGCCAGCATTTGGAAATAACAACTATTCATCCATCAATAAAAACCCCTTTTCTTTAACAATTTTTCAGACACTAGAAAACCTAATTAGCGAAAGCAAATGTGGTGAAATGATAATTGTTGTTGTGGATTGCTTTAATAAATTTGGAGGCAGTCAATACATAAACTCAAGTGCAATTGGCCATTATAAAGACTACATCCTTGAGGAAATCATACCTTTCGTAGACTCCAAATACAACATCGCCAATAAAAGTTTGTTAGGAAAATCTTCTGGTGGATATGGAGCAGTTACAATTGGCATGGAATATCCAAAGATGTTTAAAGCAATAGCTGCTCACTCATTTGATTCAGCATTTGAGTATTGTTATTTACCAGATTTTCCCCTAGCATTTAAGGTGCTGAAAAAAGCTGGAGGTCCAAATAAATGGTTAACAAATTTTTGGAACAAAGAAAATAAAAATGAAAAAAGTGATCTCACCACTCTAAATATATTATCCATGGCAGCTCATTATTCTCCAAAAAAAACCAATGGCACCAGAGCAGGACTTAATCTCCCATTTGATCTAAAAACAGGAGAAATAGACGAACAAGTATGGCGTGAATGGAAAAACAAAGACCCTATAAATATGATTGACAATTTCAAAAATAATTTAAAAAGCATAGACTTGTTATATTTTGATTGTGGAAAAGATGACGAATTCAATCTATTCATTGGAACAAAGGTTTTTAGTGAAAAATGCAAAAGATTTGGAATAAAACACGAATACCTTCAATATGATGGCGGGCATTTCAATACGAGTTTTAGGTATGCAACATCTTTATCAAAAATATACAAATCTATTTCATAACCCATATGTTAAGTATATATATGCATATATCTATTTTGATACCTCACCTATTAAAAACTTGATCGGTTACAGAATAGATACAATCGCAACAAAATAATACAAATAGCACATAATTTGCAAGATTTGCTCTCAGCATAACTAAAAATAAAAATCCAAGGTTATTCGATTAATCAAAAATCATTTCTGTATTCAGGAATTGATTGTTTATGTAACAAAGGTCAACCAAGAAGAATTGATTTTGCATTTACCTCTTACGATCTGCCCATAATGATTTTGAATTTTTCTTGTTATTGGCCCTATATTTCCATCACCAATAATTCGGTGATCAATTTTACCTATTGGTACAATCTCAGATGCAGTACCAGTTAAAAAGGCTTCATCAAAATAATACAATTCATCCCTAGTCATATTATCCACCCGTAAAGGAATGTTATTTTGCTTTGTTATTTCAATAACAGTATCACGGGTTATTCCTTCTAAAGCACCAGTAGAAATCGGTGGAGTATATAGTACACCGTCTTTTACCAAAAAGATATTTTCTGCACTGGCCTCTACAACAAACCCATTGGAATTTACCATTAATGCCTCATCACAACCCGACTTTATGGCCTCCATCCTAGCTAATGCAGAATTAGCATAATTTGCAACACCTTTAGCATGAGTTGGCATTGTTCTTGCATCCAACTTCATCCAAGATGAGACTATAGTTGTAATCCCTTCTTCCCTGTTTTCTTTTTTTATATGCTCACTCCAATTCAAAACAGCGATAACAATAGAAACCTTGTTTGGTAAAGGATTAACACCTAGTTTACCATAGCCATAAAATGCAATTATTCTAATATAGCATTCATCGGCGCTATTGGCTTTTACAGTGTCTATTATAGATTGTCCAAGTTCATCTTTGCTGCACCCAAAATTCATAAAGTAAGCTTTGCCACTATTAAACAATCTTTTTATGTGATCATCAAGCCTAAAAATTGCAGCGCCATCATCAGTAGCGTAAGATCTTATTCCCTCAAATACTCCTGTTCCATAATGTAATCCATGAGTTAATACATGTACTTTGGCTTCATCATAATCTATCAACTCCCCGTTAATCCATATTTTTTTACTTTCCAACATTAGTTTTCATTAGATAAATTCAATTAGTTTATAATTGTGCCTTTTGAATGTATAGATTTTATTACATCCTCGACACTGTTATCTTCAACAACTATAAGGATTCTCGAGGTTTCCTCTTGTGCATCTATGTTTAGTATGTTGATATCTTGTTGACTAACTATACTGCTTGTTTCAGATACAATTTTTGGAACTTTCCACATCGAATCACCTATGAGAGTAACAACACCTCTTGCATACACCATTTCCGCTTTAGAATAAAAAGACCGAAAAACCTTTTCATGCCTTTTAACATAATCAGCATCTAAAAACAAAAACCTGGTGATTTCATAATTATCTTGCCTATAAGGCGACAATTTTACAAAATCATGGTATTGTCGTTGTTTTTCCAATAATGCTACCAGATGAGATGCGGCAATAGACTCCATTCGGACTATAACGCAGTTTCTTTTTCCAGTGACTATTTTAATTTTAGATTCACGTTCCATCTCCTCAAAGGATATTTGTTTTTTAATTTTTGTAAAACGGCCAGGGTCGGAAATATTTGTTATTACAATTGGTATATCCAGGTTATTATCATCAATATCTTTTATAGCTACAGGGTCCAGTATTTTCATACCAAACATTCCAGCTAGTTTAGCCTCATTGTATGAAAGAGATTCTACGTATTGCAAATTATCTGAAATAATTCGAGGGTCCGCACTTAATACTGCATTATCTTTTTCAAAATCAATAAGGACATCATAACTAGAAGAAAGTAAAATGCCTAGATCTGCAGCTGTTCTATCAGAACCACCTCTTTCATACGTAGTTTCTAAACCATCAATCGTTTTCCCAATAAATCCGCCAATACACAAAACATCATGGCATTCCAATAAATCAACCAAAGAGCTTAGATGCTTTTTGGATTCATCCAACATAAAATTGGCAGCTTCAAAATTGTCATCGGTAACAATAGGCCATTCACCTACAGAGACAGATTCAGAATTAACATCATTGCTTTTCAAGATATAGTTCATTAGGCAAGATATAACAATTTCACCACTGTAGGCAAGTATCCTTGACCTACTGACGTCCACAAATCGCCTATTTTCAGCTACCTGTTTAAGTGAAACTAGTACAATCTCAGTGAATTTTTCTAAGTCGGATGCAAACTTTTGTCTGTAGTCATACGGCAAATACTTGTCAGATATTTTTAGGTAAACTTCTTTAAGAATATCAATATCAACAGGATTAAGTGAAGCATAATTTCTAGATACCCTAATAGCAACGTCAGTCATGGATAGATTTCTTCCCTCATAATGCGTTAGTGGGGCAGAAAACACACAGACAATCTTGGCATTCCTTTTTAATTCCTTAATCCTGCGGATTACAATAGGTATTTTTACACCATCGATACCTAAAGCAGACCCTCCAAATTTTACTATTATCAGCTGTTCCAATATAAAATAATAAATCATCGAGTTATTAATAATTTAAAATTTTATGTACTAGTTTAGCAGCCCTTAAAACACCGTTTTCAACTTTCTTTGGTTCAGTATGACTAGTACTAGAAAGTTTTTCCTCCATTAACCCAGCCAATCTAAAAACATCATCGTATTTGAATCCCAAAGAATTAGCACGGTGTTCCTGTTCAAAATGATCTTTTATTGGAATAAATATACCAGGAGTTCCATAAACCACACTTTCATCAATTGTTGATTTTCCTGCGAGGGATATAACTAAATCTGCCGCTTTAACGTATTCATGGCCATTGTCTGTAAATCCAACATATCTACAGTTTTGACTTAATTTTGGTAACACGTCACCATAAGACGATAAAATAACTAAATCATATTCATGATTATTCTTTAAACGAGAAAACGATTCAATGGTTTTTTTCAACAGATACAATCCTGCATGAGTTCCTCCAGTAGATACTAAAACGGTTTTCTTGTCAAATGACAATTTTTTTCTCAATTCGTCCCTAGTATTACCAATTTCCCTAACAATAGGCCCAACATAAAAAAGATTGTCTTTGTCTTGACCCAACTCCGGAATTATAACACATTCAGAGGATCTAATCAAACTGCGCATTGAATCATTAAGAATTTTTTCAAACTTGGACGATAGAAAAGATTTGCCAAATTTGGTGTTTAGCACATCCGTGATAAATATTTTTTTTATTCCATGGTATTTAGTGAATGATAATATAGCAAAATCCTCATCACTTATTATCAAATCACCTAGAATTTGGGGGAAGTCATGAGAGTAAAAGAAATCCTTTAGTTTTTTTTTGCAATTGGCATAGTAATAAACATATTTCAATAACCATAGAAAACCGTTGTTTAATTTTCCGTCTACTATCGAAAAATTAGGGGGTTTATACAAATTCGATATAAACATTTTATTATGATTTACAGAATTATTCACATTAAAAATAAATTCATATGCTGAAGACCCTGTAACAAACCCAAAATTACTGTAACCATATAATTGTACAAGTTTAGTCATAATCGCCATATCTCTAGTAATATGACCTAGACCTATAGGACTGGAAAAAAATAAAATCAATAATGAAAAGATCTCCCTAATAGAGATATGACAAGATTAAACATATTTATCTTTTTAACATCCCATAAAATATAAATCAATGAAATAAAATAAATAGAATAACAATCAACTAAAGTTATGGAATGCGCAGTTTATGATACATATGTTACAAAAAAAGATGGCAGAATAATGCATTTTGATGTCATTGTAGAAGCAAACACCCCACATGAAAAAGCGATAGAGTATGGCAAAGAATTTTTGCGAAATGTTGACCAAGGAGAACAAAAAATGACACAAGAAGAATGTCAATTCTGCCATATCCAGGCAGCCCCGCCTATGGTTGAAAAAAGTATCAGGGATAATGGCTACTATATCCAAAAAATGGAAGGATGTCCCTAAAACCATCAAGGAAATATAATATCACAGCCTTGGAATAAACTTAAAATTTTTTTTACACACATCAAACAAATTATCCACTATATCAATGGAACAGGTTGCATCAAATCAATTCAGTTATTTAAAAATGGTCCAATTGATTCAAATAAAAATAATATTATTTATAGAAAACAAAAAGCAATTAACAAATTGACCAAATTTAGAATTTAAATATGTTTAAGATATTTACTTATTTAGTTCTAACAAGGTCAATGTAGATTTAATTTCATCAATTCTTCTTAGCAGCAGAATTTTTCGTTGTAAATCTTCTTTGTCATTTGCGACAACTTTGACTATAATGTCATATACACCATATACTCGATAAACTTTTTCTACATAGTTCAGAACCCTAATTTCATCTAGTACCCTTGTTTCCGAACCAAGACCACAATTAATCAAAACAAAGGCATTAAATCCCATTACATTATTCCCACACATTATAAAATAAAATTGTTGCCTTCAAATACCAAAAAAAGTATCCAAAATCATTTTCTTCTTGCTGTAATTGTATGCGTATGATCTACATACCATCTGATACCATCTTTAAATTTGGACCACCAATCCATAAAATCATCACTACTATCGGCTTCAAAAAGTAAAAACCCATTATATTCTGTCCCCCATGCGTGGTTGTACTCACCCATTAGTTCTATTCCAGGGGGTAGACTTTTTTTAATATCCTTCCATTGTTCATTTGCTTTCTTTGTTTCTTCAGGAGTCATTGTTTTAAATCTATAGAAAACTAAAAAAGTAGCAGCCATATGTAGTATTGAAACCATAGCATTTTAAATTTTACTGTCTGTTTTATATCAAATCAACAACTACTCAAATAATTTAATTCATTGCCATAATAAATAAAATATACTCTAGTCATACATTTCTCTAAGAGGCGTATTAAAAAGACAGGCAAATTAAAAAAAACAATCACCTAAAAATACAATATTGCAAAAAGAAGAAAAAGAATACACCATGTCATATGATGATCAAAGTATCAAACCTAACAATATCTGTGGCATGTGTCCCGATAAAAGGAAAAGATATCTTTGAAAATAGGGATTGTTACAAATAAGGAAATTAACCATTAATCGGCTTAAAATATACATTCTTTTAGAGGCTCATTAATGATTACGTGGTTTTTTGCATATGATCAATAGCAACAATAAAGATTGTATATAAAATTAAGACATAATTGGAAAGTAAAGCATTTTATAAAGTATTAGACAACCAATCCACCATAAAATACCAAAATAGGTAACTCAAAATATATTACATTATCAAACAATTATAGTTTCATTTAACAATTTGCAGTCACAAAAACAAAAAAAAATTAAATTTTTTCATTCAAAATATTAAATTATCTACATGACAACATACATCTGGCATATATTATGTTACAGTAAACTTTTTACATTCGTAAGATAACTCATTTTAAAAATACATAAATAAAACCAACACTAAAAAAATAAGTTATAGATCAGACATACCAAACTTATGGTAACATGAGTTACATTTGAATTTTTCTTTTCCAGGATTACTAGATATTACATCCAGTTGCCCTTTCGTCCTACAATTTGGGCACTTTCCATAAATCGTTTTTTTCGTATTCCTATAAATTAAGAGACACCATATAAGTTCTCCTATCAAAAACACAGAGACGAATCATACAAAACCAATATGCGCCCATACAATATTCTCTTTTTTAATAATATTTATGCCATAGCCATTTTTTTAATAAAACCATAAATCATGTGGCACAAGCCAAGTCGACTATAACATAACTTTAAATGTACTTAATGATTAAAAATTCAATTTTATCACCATATAGATAAAATAGGTCAATACAGATTTTTTTTATTGTTAAGATATAATGCCTAAAGCATAATTTGTTATTATTCTCAGTTTTTTTAAATCGTATGCCTTTGGGGGCATTTTTTGAAACGATAAAAGCCTATATTTCAATTGTACAGTCCTTATTGGTCTTTAATTTACATTTTATATCATGTCTCCAACTACCATTATAAAATATTTGAAGATGATTTACTCCGTCTGTCTCTCTTTGTATCCTTCTCGTGCCATTTTCCGGATTAGATGATCCCTTTCTTTTATCAAACGTCTCTATGAATTTTTTCATATATTTATTATATGCCTCCATGCATTATAAAAATTATATGATTGATTTTTTCAATGAAAGTACCGATAAAATTATGTTTTACCATATTGCAGTTTCTTACACAAATATTCAGGTTTTTATGACGCCATAGACTGTCAAGATCACAACTCCAATTTCGATTATAAAATTATATCATGGATATTTTTAATGTTTAGATATTGTTTCTTTTGCTTTGGTATTACATCTTTAATTTATAGGCATATTCAACAATCCTGCATCGTATTTCAATATCAAAAAGTGATTTAAATCTTTTAAACAGTAACATATAAAAAAAACTAAAGCAATTTATTATTATTATTTCCCAAATATTGATTGATATTTTTTTTACAAGAATCAAGATTAGATATAAACCCATTATCTAATTAAGATATGTTCACTATTACCATAAACTAGATATCAAATTAAACGAATATGCGAAAATACAATTATGTTACTCATAATAATACACCGATAAAACACACTCCTTTTTTAGTATATCCGAAAAAGTTTCACCTAAATCAATTAACACATATATACATCGACAGGATATGCAACACATAATTCAATGGCAGCATATTAATCACATAATGTCAACTATGACTACCAATAGAAATTTAAGATGAAATTCAGACATAGAAAAACAGGCACTGTTAACTTAACG
>JADDOW010000029.1 GCA_016782225.1 Nitrososphaeraceae archaeon | reverse complement strand
AATCAAATCGAGTGTTTCCTTTTCTGAGAAGAATCGCACCTCAAAGCCGTTTATGTCATATATCCCCTCTTCTCCTTTAACTTCAACCCCATTACCATAAAATTTGTCATTATGGTTTCTAACCGAAAAATAGTTCAGCCCATTTGGCTTTAATACTCGCCTTATCTCTAAAAGAACCGAATGGAGCTCAGCCAGTGAAAACCTCATGTTGAGTACCATGTGCGAATATTCGGCATCAAAACATGCATCTTTAAATGGTAATGGCTTTTTAACATCATAGAGATGCGAGTTTACCGGCAGTTTTTTTTCATTGGCTTTTTTGTTTATAATCTCGATACCTGCTCTAGAGTAGTTCAGGGCTTCTACCTCAAGACCATTTGAGGCAAAAAACATTGTGTCTCTGCCATGTCCTGCCCCTATCTCCAACACCTTCTTTACATTGTTTGATTTCATGTGGTCAAAGCAGAGTGTGGCAAAGTTACTGGTTCATCTCCAAAGAAAGTATTGTCTGATTGGTATGCCCTATCCCAAATTCCACTCATTGATAGTTCTTATACTTAGTTCAACCTCTTACTTTTTTATTATTAAAAGGTGATTCTTTTAATTCAACAGTCAAGTTTCATCAATTATTAAAGATAAAACTCAAATAACCATTTATTTTGATGACCCTTTTCTCATCCACTGCAGCAAAAGCAGAACCTGCATTCAATAGGCCTACAAAAACTGTTCTGTATTCGCATAAGAATATCTTCAGATTAAATATCCTTCGAGAATATTTTGGCGTTACTAATCCTAACTGGTTGATTTGGAGGTATAACTCAAGTTTATACTAAATTGATGAGTTCAACTACTCTCCACAACATTGTCGCAGCGACCAAACTCAAAACCACGGCGATAATGAATTTTAGGTTTGGCTCGCTTATCCTGTTGGTGTATTTTGCTCCCATAAAGGCACCAAGCATTGCTGGTGGACCCATTGCATACAGAACAATATAGTCAATATTTCCATTCATTAAATGCCCTATTACTCCAACCGTTCCCATTACTGAAGAGGAAGCCAAATTGGTGCCTATCGCTATCCTAGATGGCAGTTTTAGGATTGAAATCATTGCCGGCATTCTGATGCTTCCCAATACCAATCCCACCATGCCACCCAGCAAGCCGACACCAAAACCTATCACAATCTCTTTGGTAATTTGCTTTGATGTATTGATTATGCCATTTGGAACAACAGCATTGTCCAATGGTATTACACTGTCATTTTTTCCATCCTTTTCTCTATCAAGTACTAATGAGTCTGAATTGCGATAATTTCTTTTGCCTGTGTTTCCCGACTTTTTTGCCAAGTCAAAGGCTTCATATGAAATGATGATTGTTATGGCGGATAGCAAAACTACCAGCGGAACAGATTCCACTAAAAAGGCGCCCATAAACGAACCTGCCGCCCCTGATAAGGCAAGGATGACAAAAACCCTGAAATCTATATTCTTTTGTCTGTAATGTCTGATGGCTCCGGTGGTCGCACCCAAAGTGCTTATCGCAAGGTTTGTGCCGGCAACAATTGGTGCCACTGAATTCTCTATTCCCAAGACAAACGGAAACCTTATTGCTCCAAGCACCAAGCCAACCATTCCACCAACAAACCCTATTACCCATCCTACAAATATGTAAAAGATAAGATAGGCTAATTCCATTTTCCTTAATCATAAGTGTAGGTATTTTAATTTTCACTACGATGAAAGATTGTATAGTGTAGCAGTCACTTGTTTGACCATTTTCCCATCCACTGCAGCAAGTCCAATATGGATTCTGTCAAATCCTGTCCTTTGGGTGTCAACTGGTATTCAACTCTCGGCGGAATCTCGCTAAAGGCTTGCCTGTGCAGAATTCCGTTTCTTTCCAGTTCCTTTAACCTTATCGCAAGGGTTTTGCTGCTAAAGCCTTTTATTGTTTTCTTGAACTTTAAGTATCTTACCGAATCGGTAGAGCAGCACAATGGCAAAAGAATCTCAAGTGTTCCCCTTTGTGTAATTAACTTTCTTAATGATGATGTTTCTTTCATTAAGACATC
>JADDOW010000075.1 GCA_016782225.1 Nitrososphaeraceae archaeon | reverse complement strand
AGGATCAAACAGGACTGGGTTTGTTGTACCGAATAGGCCACCCATACCAAAGCTTATCCCATTGGAACCACCATGGTTAAATTTCTGTCCTTCAATGTCTTGATGAAAAATTGCTGCTGTAGACGTACCTGTTATAACCAATACTAAAAATAAGAATAGTACATTAAATGATAAAATCGTTATCATTCATTGTATACCATCACAATACAATAAAGGATTTTATGAAAATTATTCTACACAAGTATCATTATACTATATAAAAGTATAATATAAGAAATATTTTTCTGTTTAACTGTTCATTAGATGGATTACATCTAAAAAAATCCTTTATAACAGCCATATAAGTTAAATGCAACTGTTTCCTTAACTTCAAATCAGTTCTGTTCTGAGGAGCAATAAGTATCGTCATTTCGGTTCTGAATGTAGATTGATTTCAACCGAGTGTTGTAAAGATTTAGTTTTCATCACCAATATTATATTTCTTTTGACATTTTTTGAAGAATTAACGAAGTTGAATCATTTAACTGTAACGATAATCTTAAAATACATCTATAATCGTTTCCTTTAAGAATGGATATTTTCATATTGTCCACATATGCTACATTGGTATAACACATTAAAAAAGGGAATGTAGCATCATGAGAACAGATTTTACAACAATAGGGTTGGGCAAATTCATCTAAATAATAGAGGCTCAGCATAACAGTATCAAAATTCTCGTCAAATTCTTTTTTTTATGTTATTGACCCTATTCTGTGTTGCAGGGTTTGTCAGATCTCTAATTGCATTTGATTCTATCCATTTTGCGTGTTTTGAGTTTATTTTCAGGATCTCATTAGCGGTTTCTATTTGCCTCTTTATTCAATATGCAATTCCTCTTTCCAATTTGTCTTAATGCCCAATTAACGGCTTTTTTAACAAGGTTTCTGTTATCCGTAGAATTATATTTTTTAGTGGCAAGAGCTTTATGAACTCGATGTCTCCCGTATTTTTGTCATGTATAGATACTGCAGCCATCAATACAAACCCCGCTCTCTTTACAAACTCTTCTTTCCTCCCACTCCACTCCATTGCCTTCTTAAATGCATATTTGGTTTTACTAAACAGGTTACCGCAGCATTGGTCGCAAATATCCCATGAATTAATTCCCTAACCCATTCATCCATTTGATTCTCTGTAACCCTGTCAGGATCACCTATCATGCTAGAGAGTATCCTCAATTCATGGATTCTTGAGGACCATAATTGCAGCACCAATAAATGATCGTTTTCCCCATTTCCCTTGCCTATCTGTCCTGCAATTGATCTCAGAAATGGGATTGGGATTCCATATGCATTAGTTACGTTAATTCCAAATTTTGCCATGCTTTCAATTGTTTTAGGGTTCTTTTGGATTTCAACTAATTCAATTATGTCACTATAATTTACCATGCCACTTCATCTTTTATTTTACCTATATCAAATATTGAAGGAACATGATTTTTGTTTTTTATTAATTTTTATCTAATATTTGGTTTATTCGCTTTACAAGTTCCTTGTTGGCAATTGGTTTTTGGATAAACAAATCTTTGTCTATTTTGGCGAATTCTTCATTTCGGAATGTTTCATAATACTCTTCGCTGGCGGTCAGAAAGTATATTTTTATGCTATTGTCTCTTTTGATTATTTCCCCATATAAGGAGAAACCATCCATTTTTGGCATTTTGATATCAAGTAATGCAATATCATAATAATTTGGCGTGAATTTTGATAGCGCTAAAACTGGATCATTGAAAGCGTCAACTTCAAAACCCTCTCGTCTCAAAAGCATATTAAAAGCTAATGTGTTGTCAGGTTCATCATATACAATTAAAATTTTCTTTGTTTTCATTCGTCTTCGCCTTCTTTCCCCTCATTCTGTTTATAATTAATCTTATTGTTAGTATTTAATGGTAACCTAACAGTAAATGTTGCGCCATTGCCATTTTTATTGTTTTCTGCCCATATCTTGCCGCCATGAGCTTCAATGATACTTTTGGAGATATACAAGCCAAGGCCGGTTCCATTGATGGACTTGGAGGCAAATCCTGTAAACAACCTTGGAAAAATTTCTTCAGATATGCCAATCCCAGTATCCTTTATTGTTATCAAAACGTGACTGCCAACGGCAAAATCATTTTCGTCGTTGTTGTTTTCCGTCTCTTCCACTTTTACATGAAAATAAATAGACCCTTCCTTTTCGATAAATTTTATGGCGTTATCCATCATGTTTGAAATAACCTCCAATAACCGTTCCTTATCAGCGATAAGGAAAATGTTTTTTTCTTCAGGGAATTGGGTGAACAGATTTATTATCTTTTTTGTATTTAATTTTTCTAATTGTTGCCCATAATCTTGGATTAAATTAGATAAATCATGTATGTTGACAGTACCTTTTCTCAATACTAATTGCTGGCTTTCAATTTTTGTAACGTCCAGTATATCCTTAATTAATCGTTGGGGCCTTTTAGCGTTTCTTTGAATCATTATGCCCAATTCCTTATTGTCCGGATATAGCGGCAACAAGTCTGCAAATGACAATATGGCTTGTGTTGGTGTTCTTAGCTCATGGGCCGCAATGTTGATGAACTCTTTTTGCATTTTGTCATTTATTTTTAAATGCTCATTTGCTTTTTGAAGATCTTCATTCACGTTTCTGATATGCTCATATAGTTCGTAACTAGCCACAAATTTTCAAAAATCGCAACATAGGACAATACACCGGGTTTGCTGTTAGAGTAGGTTGATAAGCCAACAGCTTCTTCAAATATCGTATTTGCATCATCTTTTAGCTCCACAACCAAAGAATGTTTTTTGTCTGTGACAAGAATTGAGGATGTTTGGGCTGAGCCCACCAAAGGTTGGATATGCCTGATACTTAAAAAACTATCTAAATTATGGTCACCTGGTAATGAGTCATCTTTAGGATGGGTTTGAGAATGTTGCTGAATAAGCATAGAGGAGTGAGCAGGCATAAGTATCCTCACCTTTATGTGATGTTTTTCTACGGCTTGTCTTAGTATCTGTATTATTCCGGCTTTTTCTTGCCGGATAAATCCATTGGCTGTGGGAAAGAGCACCATTATTTCGCTGCTTGCGTTCTCTATCATTTCCGCGTAAAGTTTTTTGGTTCTGCTGCTATCGTAAACGACTTCTATTCTGACTGGGTCTATCACCTCTTCGATTTCTTTTATCTTTTGTTCTGCAGGTATTGCCTTATTCCACAGTGTTTCAAAAAGGTATTGGTGTGATTCTACCACCGCCTTTACATTACTATAGGTAACCTGAACCAATAGTTGTGCTTCCCTCATTGTTGCAGACGCAATATGCTCTTTTTCGCTAACTGCAAAATTCCCTTTTACTCCTTCTAAATGCCTTAGTTTTCCTACTTTTAGCAATTCTTTGCAGAAATTGATATTGTCTTTAGTTATTTCAGTGATAAATCTTGATTGGCTGTGCCTATCGATAATATCAAACATTGCCAGCCTGAAAACATCCACACCCATTGCTACAGAAGGCCAGATCTTATCCGCACAAATATTCATTTCTTGTTGAGAGTTATGGAGAATGTTTAGTATCGTTGTGGTGGCCGATTCAATTCCAAAAGAGATATCTGTTTTTTCATTTATATGTCCACACTCTATCTCTTTCATCTTTTCTTCGGCAGGTATTGCCTTATCCCATAGGGGTTCAAACAGGTATCTCTGCGCATCCACCATTTCACTGACATTGCTTATGATGGCATGTGACGAGGGACTGTTCTCTAGGGATATTACGTAAAGCAGGCATTTCTTTCCGCCCACAATTTTAAAATCACTCCTTATGCCATCCATGTGGCGAACTTCAGTGACACGCATCATTTTCTCGACATATGAAATGTTCTGGTTTGTCATTTCCGTGATTATCCTCAAGTTTACGCCTTTTGCTTTTAGATGGCCCAATCCATCCCACAATGGTTCAACTAAAACATGCACAGACAGGTCAATATTGTCCATGCAGCCGTCAAGTGATTCATTGGTTAACGAAAATATTTCAATGATTTTATGAAGTATTTTACCATTATCATAAAAGACCTCGGTCTTTGGGTCATCATTTATGTTTTGCGCGGCATGGTTATTTCCAACACTGGACACAGAAAATGAAAAATTATTGAAACTAGTATATAAAAATATATATATACTATATATTAATGCAATAAACTTCTCCATAATTATGATTTCTTATACATTTTGTTTACCATAACGTCAGTATAAAATTTTTAAAACAGATTGTAAGCCCATGCGATTACATTTTACCTTAGGTTATACCTGATGCATCATATAACCCACGCATAGTAACGATAAACATTATATGCATTCAGTGTCTACCTATGCAAATGAAATACTTTAACAATGTTTTGATAATTTCTATAACAATCATAGCTATATCCCTGGTTGTAATGTTTGGGTTTTTTTTTGCTGCGTATAACACCCAACCAATTATCATGGACAAAGATTTCAAAAAACAGATTGAAAACTCGCAAAATGAGCCAGAATCACAATTACGCAAGTTTTCCAAATCATCACTAATCCAAACAGCACTAGCAGAGCATTCATCCGAACCTTTGAGCATCAAAATCCAAAACATAACGGCGGTAAGTAATCCCACAAATAATAACACATCAACAATTTTTATTGCTTTTGACATCAGAAATCACAATCAAAACACCATATTGTTGGAGGGGTTAAACTATAACCTGTATTACAACAATCACCGTATAGTTGCAGGAAGTATTGGAAGTCAGTTAGTTAGTGACATATTTCAGTCAAAGTCAGAATTCCCAATAGTAGGAAATAGTTCCCTGGTGTTAAAGGACAAGCAAAAGTTTGAGAAAGGTAGTAGCGAAATAGACAATGAAGCGTTCATCAATATTTTAAGTGGTAATGCTCACCAACTAATTAATGGAACAGTGTTTTATAAGCAAATAAGCAACATTCAATCATATGGCGGAACACAACAATTTGAGGCTACTTTTCCCTAATCTTTTCTGGCGAACTGAAAAGGCCCTGGTAAACGATCGACATCATTAATGATAACATTGGTAAAAAAACACCGCCATATTTACAATTTATGGCAACATAAAACCACATCTAGTCTTTTCGGCATTTTTTTATTTTTTTAGGGATCTGCTACTTACCTGCAGCATAGGATCTATATATCAGTCACATAATTACAATAAAAAAAATATCAAAAGACCAGGCCAATTGAAAAAAAATGGACATCAGGGTCACACCAAATGTACAACAAGTAAATCAAATAACATGCCTAATAAATAAAAGGCGAGAACACCATATGATTGATAAATGTATTTATGACCCAAATATTTACTATAGGGCATTCAAATCGTCAATGGAATGAGTTTATCCGCCTTTTGGAGGAAAACCATGTGATCGCAATAGCTGACGTAAGGCGACACCCAGGTTCCAAATCTTTTCCACAGTTTAACAAAGAAAATATGGCAAAGGAACTATTGGCAAAAGATATCAGATATGCACATATCGAAAAGCTTGGTGGAAGACGCAAAGAAAACGCTAAAGCGTCAGTAACACATAATAATAGCGGATGGCAAAACAAGTCCTTTAGATCTTATGCAGATTATATGGTAACAATATCGTTTAAGGAGGGCATACAAGAATTGCTGTTGCACATAGAAAAGTGCAACAGTTACCTTGCCATCAAGTGTTCGGAAGCTATGCCATGGCGTTGTCATAGAAGGCTAATATCAGACTATCTTGTCATGGTGAAGGGTATTCTGTCTACAATATCATAGGGAACAGTGGTCACCCCAGTATTCACAAGACAACCTCATTCGCGCTTCGCCTTGATGATGATGGTGATGGTGATGGCGGAATAATCGCCTACCCTAAATCATAGATTATTGCCATGGAGGGCATGAATTCTTTTTCATCCCTTGACTTGACTTGACATGACACCAAGGTTACAATTGGATTACAATGCCATGCGTTAAAAGTTACGCGGGCATTTTGTAATTCTTGCCTAAGGAAATTTGATCTGCATCGTGTTGACGGAATCGACATTATTTCATATACCAAGCTATACCCTTATCTTTTGTTTCTATTGGCTTTCGCATCGATAATGGCATCAATTGGTTTGATTAAAAATTGGGATCTTTTTTAATAGTGGCCATAGTGAGTTCCAAAGTGCGTCATCTCGCAAATGAAGAGTAACAAGCATAAATTAAAAAGAGAGCAGATAAAATCAGATGGATCAAGCTTTTTTTGAGGCACCTTCCATAGCTATTTTCTTTAATGGTTTCCGTTCATATTGGATTTCTTTTTCTTGCAAATTAATTGGCATGTTTTATTTAGGGCCCATCTTTCCAATTGCAATCATAGACAATACATCAAAGGTACTGGAATTCCCAAATCTAATCTTGATTTCTCATAGTCAAATCCCTGCACTCCATGACCTATCAATCCGCTTATTGATGATCCCAAAGCTAAATTTTCACGTGCCTCTTCAGCATCATATTGATGGGAATTCGAATATTTTCCATCATGTTCAGAATTTTTACTTGATACTGCCAATACTACGAGCAATACAGCGTTTTTACCCCATACTTTTTGTTTCTACCATCAGTTGATCCTAGAAAAAGTATAAAATTTCGACACTGCAGTAGAAAACCTCATGCCAATCCACAAAAGAATGCAGACAGTGACAATGGCGAAACTGACAGCAAGAAAACCCAAACCCAAACCGCTAATAACCCAAAGTGAATTAAATGTGGCCAAACATAACAATGATGATTAATATTTATTATTCGAAATATTTTATCAACTGCTATTTCAATCATGTTGCCATTTACAAATTAGTTTGGGTGTCGAATATTATTGCAGTTTTCTTGACATTTCCTTTAACTTGGGCATCTCAACTCTTTATGGTTTGTATGGCAATTCTCAATATCCGCCATTAGTTGTTACACCATATAAAACATTTTCTTTAATATTGATTGAAAGTCAAACGTTAACTCCCGACAAAAATAAAAACGATGGTAAATGCAGTGGCTTAACCACAGAGGACCTCTATACAATAAAGACGGGGGAGTTAATTGCAAAGACTGAAGAACTGATGAAGCAAATGAGTCTCTTTATCTTTTAAACAGTGATCTTCATGCAAAGATAGACGAGTTAAAAAATTCAAAAAATGATTTAATGAAATCCGATAATAGTGTTTTGATAGCCAATGAGGAACTTGCAAAAACTAATGAGAGTTTCGTAAAAGTGAACAAAGAGCTTGCTTCAGTGAACAAAGAGCTTGCGCAAATCAATGAGCAGATGAGACGCCACAATATAAAGCAAAAAGAGTTATCAACATTGCATCCCAAGAGCTAAGAACACCGGTTCAATCCATTTTGGGATATGTTGAATTCTTGCTTTCTGAACCTCAATCAAATTTTGAGTACGGAGAACCCATTATGAGAAATGCAATACGACTTCAAAAGGTAATATCCGACATACTGTACATCTCAAAGGTTGACAATAACATGCTAACGCTAAACATGAAAGGTTCAGTCTGCCAAAAACAATATTGCAGGTTGCAGAGGACACTAGAAATCAAATTACTCGCGACAATAAGAATGAAACATCATTTATGATGCAGTGAACCTAATAATGTCAGAAAAAGGTGTTGTTATAGAGGGAGACAAAGAGAGGATTGTACAGGTAATCTCCAAAATTTTTGATAATGCTGCCAAGTTTGTGAAGGAAGGCACAGTTACCATTAGTATGGACACAAACATCATCAATAACAATAAAGGTAATTCTTGTGGCGAATCAAAAGAAATCATCGTAAATATAAAGGATTCAGGTGATGGAATAGACAAAGTTATTACCAAGACTGTTCTCAATTTATACATTCAAAGACGGATCTGGAGGCACAGGATTGGGATTGTATGTTTGCAAAAACATTGTAGAATCTCATGGTGGACGCATTTGGGCAAAGAATAACGATGATGGAAAGGGATCTGCATTTAGATTTAGTTTGCCTGTGAAACAACATAGGAGTTAATAACCCCTATTTTACTAATCGCAAAAACATTACCGGCAACAGACAATAACATAGTCATTTTATTTCTTGGTTTAAAAATTGACTCCACTTATGGGAATGCCTATCGATACCGATACCAAGGCAACGGAATTTCCGGGTAGAATATCATGGTCTTGTGTGCGTATAGCACAGTAATCTTCTGCATCAGATCATACAGAAAATATTTCAATGTCCAAGTGATGAGATGAAACTACAACAAATCATGATTATATCGTACAATTGACAATAGAGACATGAGTTTATTTGAAATTACATGGTTGGACGGCATTGTTCAGGATTAGGACATTTTTCATTAATATTGCGTGGATTTTTACTCAAATGCGGTCAACAGAATGCCTGATGTAATGATATAGAACGTTGCCATATGCGCAGGTACTAGATACTTTTATTCATGCCCAATAGATTAAACTTCATTCTGACAACATTCATGCAGTTAAATATAGACACCATTATATCAAAAAGTCTATCTTTTGTTAGACCGTCAAAAAATATTGTTTTTTGAATTTGTATATCAGATATTGAGACATCCTTATCGGAACTTCCGGTAGTATCAATAGTAAAGTCCAAGTTCATTTGCAGAAAAACAGTTTCCAAGTCATATAGCAAGTCCCTTTTTATTTTTGCTAGTTCCTGCATATCCTGCTCGTAAAGTTGAAGTCCCACTTTTCCACTTACTATGAGACTATCCTTTGAGGCTTTAAGGAAACCGATATTCAATATTATATTGTCTTTGATAATAACGCATTTGACATCCGTATCCTCATCATCCAAATATTCTATTGCTAACCCTTCTTCCTCTAACCAGTCTTTAACCATATGGGCCACTTCCTTTTTGTTTTTATTTGCAGCCTCTTTCAATCGATAGTAATATCACATTGCTTTACAGATTAATACTTTAGTACAACCAATTGAAGACAAATTACTAAAAAAAGAGTATTAACTTATACTCACATGGGTGCCAAATAAAGACCTGACTTAACGTAAAATATTATGGCACATGTTAACTTAAAACACATCAAAATTAACTATAAAAGTGATTAGGGTCCATATGAAAAATTTAGTGAAAAAGTCACCATAACCGGTAATCATGAGTATAAATGACCAAACAAATGCAATAAAGAAATCCTTTACAAGGCAGCTGGCAGATAATCAAGTAGCAAATAGCACATAATATATTTTACCAGTGTTGATAACAACAATTTAAACTAAATCAAAAAATTTTAAAAAAGACAATATAAAGAATTAATGCCATCATTTCAACAAATAAACTGACACAGAAACGGGAAAATACAGACAGGTTCTGGCTGGCTTTTCTAATGTAAATGCAAAAATGATTATTTTGAAAGGACAGTAGGTATAATTGGAATGATTTAACAGAATTATTTGGGAATTACCTTAAAATGGCATATTCCAAATGGGGTACCAAAGGTTTGCATCTTTTTCGCATGGCAAATCATCCTTGATATGAGCCATTATTTTTAACTCTTGATCATAATTTCTTTTTTTTCCAGAACCAGTCACCTCCATGCCTTTAGGTGAAGATAATGGAATAAATGGATAGAATTTGTCATATTTATAATTGTATATAAGGTATTGACTTGTGTTATTATCTGTGGTAAATATGTTATTATTTAAAAATGCATTCTTGCTAACTCCATAACCACTAGTTAATTCAAATACTGCGGCCAATAACTGTCTTGAGAATCCCTTTTCATGGACAATATCTCCAATTGCATTTAATGCAACTACTATTTCCTCAATTGCCTTTCCTTCCAATATGAACCAAAGATAACCATAATTATCAATTGCTGATCGACATGTCAATTCCCAACCCATCTTTTGCTTGTCAGATATATTTGCAATAACATTATCGATATATTGCTTCATATCAGTGAATTTAGGTATATTCATATTTTTAACCAATATCCCACACCTGCCTGTACTTTTTAGCCCTAATGAATCATCTAATTTAACATAAGACTTCAATAATGAGGAGACTGCCTGGTTATCAATAAATGAATTGTCGATCCGGTTGTTATATTTATGGCCATTGTTCTCCCCCTCTTTTCTTAAAAAACTAAAAAATCCCATTACTAATGTTATTATTTAAATTGATATATGCTTTTTATCTATCCATCTATTCGATCAATTAGTGGCTCAACAAACCGCTAACATAGTGTTCTATAGCATACCAGTAAAAGTAAATTGATTTGAGACTGTAAAAAATTACAGAGAATACAAATAATTCTAATTTTAAACAACGAGAATGAAATTTGAATTTATCGCCATAATTATATAAAAAAACCCCACTCATAAATAACAAATCACACCATAAAGGTAAGTCACAAAAGACATTGAAAAAAAGGAGAAGCAGAATGAGTAAATGGAAAGGGAACACCATTGCCACCCATAATGCAACTATTACCAAATAATGATATTACTATTGATAACATAACTACATGATTTTGTTTTCCCTATAGTTATTAGTGTATTCAGTTTTCCATCCATATTAATAATTTCAAAATTGGCCATCATCACCATCATCTAGTTATATCCACTAAATAAATTGAGAGGGCAAATGTAAAGTAATGTAAAGCAAACTTATTGTATTATATTTCTCGAGGTAAAATACATATAGACAAAAAAATAAAATGATTAGTCTACTTTGTCTTTGGTTTCCTCGGCGCCTTCTTCCATACTATGCCCAGCTTTCTTTGTACCTCTTTTCATCTTTTCTCCGGCACTTTCAATAGATTCTTTTATTTCCGACACAGTAATTATATGCACAATAAAGTAGATAAGAATAAGGTTAAAAGAGGATACATTACTCCTTATGATATCCTACTTCTAAAACATTTGAAGTTTTTCCTATAAAATTATAATATTTTGATTACTTTTGACATAAAGAATACTTGTTTTAAATGTAGCGGATCTAAAGGTGTAGCAATAATAGCTTGGTCTGCATTAGTTATTTCACAAAAATATCTATAAACCATCAATCTATGCGGGAAAGTGGCTAAGGATAATAAAAAAACAATTAACACAATGAAGTATTTTTGCTAAATCCGTCAAGTCAAATAGTACAGACTTTATTGATATACTATAATAATGCCTGGTTGCAAATATTATATCATTAACATGCAATAAACACCAAATTCATCATATTCACACATAGTTAAAGGATACAATAAACTGACGCCGATTAACGTGCCAAAACCTATGAACAAAGGCGTATAATTACAGCATCTTAAGAATGATAAGTTCATTATATTTTCTAATGAAACTTCCATCAAACTACCTGAATAGCACAATATTAGATTATGTTTGGGTTTTGGGAGGGTCTAAATTCCATGAAATACCCATGCTTATAAAGTATGCTCCCAATATATAGTGATTTCATTTAAATCTGATAACTCAACAACAACTTCAACTAGCAGCAAAAACAACAACAACAACAACACATCAAAATACTCCCATGAAACTAAATCAAATAACAACAACAGCCAAAACAGCCAAAACTCTAATGATTTGAGTGAATCAATAAACAGATCACTTGACGAGACCAAGGACAACATCAACAGGTCAATAGAAGAGTCGAGAAACCAAATCCCACGTTACAACAACATTGTCAACAGCTACCAAGAACAATCACTGCAAACAGCCAAAGAGATTTCAGAACAATATATGGAGTCTCAAAAAGCAGTGATTAACTCACTTCAGTCAGCATGGAGGCCATACAATGAAAGCTTCAATGGTATGGTTAGCAGCTTTGCATCTCCAGACTCCATTACCCAAGCATACACCAAGTTTGTCAGCAGCTTTGCAGACAACGCAGTTTCAGCGATAAGACTGACAAACAACATGATCTTCTCAAACCTTGACTCATGGAAATCAACATTACAGCAAGCAAGAGACAACTCAAAACACCTTTCCAACATAAACGTAAACGCAGCAAGGACGTTTGAGAACAACTCAAGGCAAATAGCATCAGCAGTTTCAGAAACTACTAACTCAGACAACAACCAAGGCAACCAAGGCAACAGCAATGACTCTTCTGCCAACAAAACCTCCTACTCCACCACAACAACAGCAGCAACAAAAAAACAATAAAAACAAAAAACAAACACAGACTCACAGCGTCTAAAATCATCTTTTTTAAAAGATGCAAGCTGACTCAACTACTCATTTTTCATTTTACAATTTATTAAACTACACCAAAAATAGAGCGTGTTCCTAATGAGCACCAAGAACAAATATAGGATATCCTTGCCTCAAAACCATCTACAGCGAATCGATATAACATCTCCGGCGCATTTAGGCAATCTCAGAAACGCAATTGATTTTATTGTACCACATAACACTCCGTTTCTTGCATCTGCGGACGGTACGGTCTCATACGTCAAGGATGACTCCAAAGTAGGGTCCAAATCTGTCATACTGGAACTATTCCAATTTTATTGCAATTATGCACCAAAATGATCAGTATACAAGATATGACCACTTCGAGCATAACGGTCCGAAAGTAAGGGCAGGTCAACAGGTTCGGGCGGGCTAGGAGATAGCCAGGGTTGGCATGACAGGCTATACCTATACTCCCTATCTTCACTTTCAGGTATTTGTATTTACAGGGTATAGATTGTGGACTGATTTTGACACCTTGGATATTAATGATTTTTTTCTTGATCTAAATGTGTGTTGTATTGTATTGTGCATACCCTTTTCTGATTGATATAAAAAGGCATTAACTTTATCAGTAAAACATGATTGAGACATTCTTTAAAGGATATGAGCTAAATTTATTAATCAACATAGGCATTTCATTGCTTGCTGGCTATGTTATAGGGTCCGAAAGGGAATCTAAAGGTAAGCCTGCAGGAGTAGGAACTCATTCCCTTGTGATCGGCGGTTCAATGATCTTTACGTTTCTGTCTGCTTCGGTAGACCCAAATTCTACTTCAAGAATTGCAGCACAGATTGTCAGCGGGATAGGATTCCTTGGTGCAGGGGTAATACTTAAGGGTGAACTTGAAGGCAGAACAGATTCTGAAATACAAAGCAAGCCAAACAAGGTATTGAACCTAACAACCGCCGCAAGTATATGGTTTTCCGGGGCCATTGGAATGGCAATTGGCTTTGATTATCATTTTATTGCGCTTGTTGGCGTTGGGTATTTCATACTTGTTTCGCGCCTACCTAACATAAAAAGAATGAAGGATAGGATATCCGATGACGAATGATTGATTAATAACTAATCTGCTTTAGCCGAGTATTGATAGAGGATATAAATGCCAAACACGGCAAATAACAACTTATCGGGGCTACCGCAGCTTAATCAAGGCGTTGGGACCATAGGTCACTGAGGGGCAAAACGATTGAGCCGGGTTGCTGGAATAGACATGCAGTTCAACAAAGCAGGTTGAGACCGCTTGTCAAATTTATCCATCGCTTAGGTAAAAAAAGAGATACACCAGGTAATGTAAAAGCAGTAAGTGGTTCAAATTCTCAAATTGTAGGCGGCCCCTGTTTCATAATACTACAGGCCTAAATTATTTGCATATTATTTTTATGTGCCATATTGATTTCTACTGCCATGTTTTTCATCCTGCCACCTATTTCCTTTTCCAGTTTTAGTTTTTTTGGCGCTTCTCCCATATGTGATTGTTATAAAGATTCACCATCCTCATCAATTCCAAAAATAGCATAGGAGTTTTCACAATCGCAACTATCTGATTTTTATTGAGCCCCTCGTTTTTTATGTTTCATACAGAAGTTTGATGTTTGAAACATCATAATAACAAAAAGTCTCTTTGGCTATGTTACACTGAATTAATTTAGTGAATCGTTAAGTGATTTCAGGTAATACAGTGTTCTATAATTGCTGCAGTCCATTTATTTAAAATTCATTGCTTCAATGTCAGAAATAGCATACAGGATTGTGTATGGGATTATTATGAATTATTTTATGCCTGATACCGGTGTTGCTACAACCACATGGATATCAAATTATGGGTATATTGAAACATGTGATGCAGCATTATTTGAATTCCCCATTTGAGAAAATTATTATGGAGACAACAATCCAATGTGTTAAGGCAGTGCAGAACCATTGCAGATATTTCATGCAAGAATAAGAAGTGTAAATTAAGCATGTGCAAAAAATTGGTTGAATGTGTTTTTGCAGATGTCCATAGCGAATTATCAAAATTGCCCAGGTGAACAGAGCACTGTCCGTTTTTCTTTTATTGTTCCGCCAATAACAAAATGCATGTGCTTTTTCAAATGTCGCTGAATTGTTAAGCAGATTTTCGTGCGATTATATATCCATTCATTTCATAGATCTTTTCAGTCTCTATTTTCAAATTGTATGTTCTAATGAATTCGTCTATCTTCTGTCTATAATCATTTACATGCCCATGGACCTCTATAAGAAGTACAATGTTATTGCTATTTACTAGCAGGTTATGAGCCCCCTTCAGAACTTCAAATTCCGCCCCTTCAACATCGATTTTTATGTAGTTGACCTGTTTTATTCCAATTTGTTGCAACAAATTATCCAATGTGTTAGCATTCACATCTACAAAGTTATTTGTGGGTGTTATCCATGACAAATCAGGCATTACAGTATTGAATTTGGTGAAAATATCTCCAGCTGGCAAGTGGAGTTTTATTTTTGTTTCTTTGGAAAAGGCAGCATTGTTCAGGGTTGTGACATTTGATAATTGATTCAACTGTATGTTACGATTCAATAACTCAAAATTGCTTGGCTCAGCTTCAATGGCAACTACTTTTCCGTTTGGGCCAACACGTTGTGAGGCTATTATAGTATAACGACCTATATGCGCGCCAACGTCTACAACCACATCTCCCTCTTTAGGATGAAAATAATCTATTATCACATCCTCATGTCTTGTCATAACAATGAAGTCATCTTTGTTAATTCTGCAATAGAATTTGTAGTTGTATTTTGGCACTTTGAAAGTCAATAACTTGGACCAGGGTTTGAATAACTTGATATGTCTATACAGAAATTCCGCAAAGTCAAGACCCCTTTCAATGTATAATTCATCTCTTCTTTTCTTGCCTAAAAATATTCTAAATAAGACCCTTCTACCCAAATATATAACTTTTAGAAATAATAAGATGAGGTTATCAAAAGCGTTTACTCCTTGCGACTCTCGCATGAACCAAGAAGTAAGGTTTCCCATCTTCTTTTTATTATGCATCTATTGTAAATATCTTTAAGAATGAATATTTTTTGCTTTTCTTCATTAGGGCTAAAGACAAATGAAGGGAAGGGAAAGAGAAGGGAAAGATTGTGGTTGCAGATAATGAAATGACTTGACCGTATTTTTTGACATATCTTTAGAATCAGAGATTTAATGTCGATATTTATAATTATCAATACTTGTGTAAAATTATATGTCTTTCTCCGCTCTCATATTTCTGTTCAAATGCTATTTTAAAACTGTATAGACCAAGGAATTTACTTATGGACTCATATAGATCAATGCCGCTAGAAATGTGATGGACCTCTATTAAAAGTGAGATTCTTTTGCTTTTAGAAAGTATATCTTTTGCCCCCTTCAGAACTTCAAATTCCGCCCCTTCAACATCGATTTTTATGTAGTTTACATCTTCTGGTTTTATTTGATTTGACTGCAAAAGAAAATCCAGTGTATTTGCTTTTACCTCTACAAATTTTTTTTCGCCAATGTCTCGGTCCACCATCACAGTATTGTATTTTGTATAAGAGGAATCGTAATCCCCTTTACCTGGCAAGTATAGTTTAACGACATCTTCTTTAGAGTATGCAGCATAATTCAATGCCAACACATTTGTAAGTTTATTGAGACGTATGTTGCGATTTAGTATATCAAAATTGCTTGGGTCTGCTTCAATGGCAACTACTTTTCCGTTTGGGCCAACACGTTTTGATGCGATTATAGCATATGGACCAATATGCGCGCCAACGTCTATAACAATGTCGTTTTCCCTTGGAGTAAAATGTTCTAGTATATCATCTTCATGAAATGTCATTATTTTGAAATCGTCTTTATTCTTCCTGCAAAAGAATTCGAAATTATATTTTGGCATTTTAAATTTTAACAATGCTGAATCTTTTTTACCTCTTTTCCGGTACTTGAAAAATTTAAGCCATAGTGACCCAAAATCGAGATCTCGCTCAAGATATAATTTATTTCGCCTCTTTTTACCTAATACTATTCTAGATATGACTCTTAAACCCAGATAAACAAGTTTTATAAAAAACAGTAATATTTTATCAGAGAGGGTAATTCCTTCCGAGTTCAATATTAACCATGAAAGTATCCTTTCCATCTATGCTAAACATAAATAACAGTCATATAATAAAATAAACGCCACATTAGAGGATTATTTAAAAGACTTTGGATGCAAAACAGTTTTTGAAAATGTTAAATCAAAGGGTACTGAAATATGCTCTTTCAAACACATGGCGCATTTACAAGATAAGAGGAACCTTGAAAGTAAATTACAACTTACAAATCCATAGAACAAGGAGTATTCATGGTCATCAACCACTTATTAAAGGGAATATAATATTTTTTGGCGATGTATATGGGAATATAGACATGCAATATGTTTAAGCAAAGGGCATAGCAATATAGAAAACTCAAATAACGAATGACTAGCTTTGCAACATCCGGATGTTTTATTTGCGTTCTATACGTCCACCTTCTTTTAGTTTCAATAAATCTTGTCTAAACGATTCAAATTTCTTTTTCTTTTCGTCTGTTAAAGTATTATTTGCCTTTAATAGTTCCTCCAAGGTTTCCATCTGCAACATTATTACAGGAATCATCAAATCTTTTTCTTTTCCGGGTGCGGCCATGTATAAATATGGGTTTTCTTCTACCGCCAATGCATTTTCCAATCTAAACTGCCTTTTTCTATGGATATAATGCCCTCCAAGAACACTAGCTAAAGAGAAAATCAATATTGCAACTACCATAAATACAAAGATATTGCTAAAGAGAATATTGAGCCCAGGTATGTTTTGTAAAAGTAACCTATACTGAATTGTAATCCAGTTAGTTATGGCTATGAACAGTGCAATATATGCACCATAAAATTGACGAGACTCCCAAAATCTCCTGCCTACCCAACTCCAAAATTTAGCGGAGTTTAAAAAGCTCCTTTTAATCATGCGCATTGATATTGATAGTTAAACAATCATCCATTTATTAATTCTTATAAGCGTAGAAATATCTAAATACATATTCTATAAATACAAAAACCATATGTCAAAAATTAAGACATCATTGGCATTGGTCTCATTGTATTCTCTATTTTACATGATAAATATAATTAGATTCCTTTATTTTACGGTGCTTAAAAGATAATTTTTGATGCATAATAACTAACAGTTTTGCTTAATAAAGATTTATAACAATTTTGACAATTTAATATACAACAATGGTAGGTTATGAAAAAATCAGAAAATGCTATGGATTTCAATGACATCAGTGTAGGAGTAGTGCACTACAACATGGAAGCCTACGGAGAGAGTTGCCATTATAATAGTAATTCCCGTATGTGGCGAACATGTTGGTTTGCATTCAATCAAAGCTATGCATGAAATGAGTTCCAAAGTTTTTCTATGCTCCAGTTCATATCCTGAAAGAAACGAAACTCTTGATAGGATAGGAATAGATGTTACTGATTCCATAAGTGGATTTGTAAAATCAATTGGAAGAAATGAAATACTTCCGTTTCTAGGAGCGTATCAGCGGCTTGTTTATTCCTATTTTTTCTTTAAAAAACTAATAAAGAGATACAAAGTTGACTTTGTTTTAGTCACAGGGGGATCCAGCCTCATCCCAAAAGATATTGCAGAACGCACAATTGTCTATGTGCATTACCCCGTGGATTTAGAAGTAGCGAGCGAAAAGTATCAGAGCAAAATATTGAAAAAATGGTACATTAGGCCATGGATGTTTATATCAAACAATTTGGATTACATAAAACAATCCACCATAATTACCAACAGCAACTATACCAAAAATGCAATAAAATCCGCATGGGGAATGGATTCGGTTGTCATATATCCCCCTTGTCCTCAATACTCGTTTCCACTAAATGACGCTCAAGTAAAAGAAGATGTTGTTTGTTCCATAGGCAGGTTCACCGAAGAAAAAAGATATGAGACAATACTAGAAGTGGCAAGGAGATTGCCGGATGTAAAATTTGAACTTGTCGGAAGCATAACTCCAGACAAGGCATGGTACCTAGATAATCTTCAAAAAAATTCTCCAAAAAACGTTGTTTTTCACATCAATGCAACAGTCGACGAAAAAATAGATGTACTAAAGAAATCAAAAGTAATGTTGCATGGTTTCATAGGAGAACACTTTGGAATTGCGTATGTTGAGGCGATGAGTGCCGGAATAATTCCGGTAGCACATGATTCAGGCGCCGCAAAAATTGACGCCATAATAGAAGAAAAATACAGATACAACAATATTGAAGAAGCAGTTGATTCGGTAAAAATCGCATTGTCATCATGGAGTATTTCCGAGTCTCAAAGATTAAGGGAATACGCAAAAAAATTTTCTGCAGAGTCTTTCAGAAATAATTTAGGTTTGTTTATATCAAAATGGCTTGTTGACAACGGAAAAAGATGATATAATCAACATATAATTTCTTTTAGGCATTCAATAAACTGTTCTTTAAGAATTGGCAGTAAAAGAGCAGTATTTGTGTCAGTGAACCACAATCAATTAAATTTTTAAAACAGACCCTTATCAAAAGTCTACAACATGCATTACAGTATCTTTATTTGTTTTTTTTTATCACTATTCTATCTCGGCTCATCCACCCAAAAAAGGGTGTTTCAAAACCACCATAAAGATATGTTAATTAAAACCTAGAATCAACGGATAAAAACCACTATCGAGTGGCTTTAGGCATATAACAAAACAAAACAAATCATTAAAAAAACATCCTATTGTCTTTTCGTATAAAATTCGAGTATTTGCTAAACCGGATGCTTCCTTGCAATAACGTGTTTCTCTCCTGAACTATACGATTGCTCAAATTCAATTTTAAAATTATGATGATTCAGTATATCCATTATTGTGCTGTAAAAGTTTTTACCCTTGCCATCAACATTATGGATTTCCACCATAAGAGCAATGTTTTTGCTTTTGGATAGGACATTGGTAGCTCCCCTCAAAACCTCAAGCTCTGCCCCTTCCACGTCGATTTTTACCCAGTTGACATCCTCTGCATTGATTCCGTTTTGTTGCAACAGGTTATCCAACGTGTTTGCATCAACTTCCACAAATTCACCCCGGTCTTTTACTCTGCCTGTCATTACCGTATTGTAAATAGTTGCATCTACCTCTTTGCGGTGATCATAAAGTTTTATTTTTGTCTCTTTTGAATAAACAGCATAGTTTAACGTTGTAACATTGGTGAGGCGGTTTAATTTGATGTTTCTATTCAGCATTTTTATTACCGAAGGATGCGCTTCAATGGCAATTACCTTTCCTTTTGGGCCAACACGTTTTGAGCTTATTAGGGTATAACGTCCTATATGGGCACCAACATCCACAACCACCTCTCCTTCCTTGGGGTTAAAGCGCTCTAACAGCTCATCTTCACGTATTGTCATATTTATGAAATCGTCTTTACTGGCAGGACAATAGACTCTGTAATTGTATTTGGGTACACTTAATTTTAATAATAAAGTATTACCCAGCCTTAGGAATTTTTTAATATGGGATAAATACATCAAGGTTAGAAATGATGCGCTAAAGTCATCATTAAAATACGAAAGTTTACCTTTGGAATACAGGTCATCTCTTTTTTTCTTGCCCAAAACAACCCTGAGGAAAACCCTTGTTGCTAAATAAAAAATCCTTAAAACAAATAACACGAATGTATCAAATTGAAGAACCAAACCACCAGTAGGTCCCTTCAGTAACCACGCAGATAACCTTTCAGGCATCACATATTTTTTTATTTCCGTTTAATAAATATTTTCAGGGATGTAAAGTCTGATATTGAAATAGAATTGAAAATTTGAAACTTGATGTAAAAATACAATAGTCAAAAAAACAGAAGGCTTTAAAGCATGTAGTATAAAAAACTTTAATTTTGTTGTCATCAAAAAGTATTTTATTATAACTGAATCCGAAACAAAAGAACGCAGATATATCAGATACAGAAATAGATAGGTACAATCAACACTTAACCTGAACAACGATCTCAATGTATGCACAAAAAAAGAATGGCAATATTTACAAAGGATGTTTAGCATAGTTTTAAAGTTATATTATATATTTTTCTGGATTCATTCACGAGAAAAAGAGTATTCTATAAACACTTTAATCAATATAAAATCATTGATAAAAACTATTATTATCATATAGAGGAGATATATAATTCAAAGCAAATATGTTCATTTGAGTCTCTTTTTATGTGTGAAAAACAATACAATACAAAACAAACGATTTGGAAAATCCATCGTTTTACATAAAAAAATAGGACATATAGAATATAGGAAACAGAAATCAATTTTATTGTGATGCAACTGATATATACATTCTCACTAAACAGATTTTCGCAATAATACGTTCTTGGCCCCTCTCATACTCTGTTGTTTATAATCATCAAATGTCTTTTCAAACTCTATTTTGATATTATATGATCTAAGCAGATCCATTATTGGCTCACATAAATGAATTGTACCATGGATTTCTATAAGGATTGAGATATCCTTACTATTAGGCAGTATGTTATGAGATCCTTTTAAAACTTCCAGTTCTGCTACCTCAACGTCGATTTTGACACAATTGATCTCATTTACCCTTTTCATCGTGATAGGTTATCTAATGTATTAACATGTACAGCCTTAGTTTTATTTTTAGTTTCAGATTGACCATATCCATCTAAAAACATTTTATTATACACAGCAAATCCCATTTTCATTTCTTTAGAGTATACAATGTTTTTGACAGGTGTAACATTATTCAAGTTATTTAATTTAGTATTTCTATTTAATATTTTTAATACCGAAGGATTAGATTCAATGGCAACAGCCTTTCAATTTGGCCAACTCGCTTTGAGGCCATTGTCAAAGATCCATGTGCTCACCAATGTCTACAACCACATCCCCTTCATCAGGGCAAAAGCGTGTGATTTAGTCAATTTCATGTTTTGTCATTACTACAAAATCTTTGAAATCATCTTCACTTTGACAATAGGCCTGAAAATCATATTTAGGGACATTAATTTTTGCGCCAAATAACCCATTCCTAAAAATTTTATGTATTTGTATAAGATATTTTTAAAAGTACTCCCGTTCTCAATATGTAAACGATAGCGTTTTTTCTTTCCTAAAACTATCCTACTTACAACTCGAGATTAGATATATGTTTTTAAAAGAAAATAATACAATTCTGTCTTTTTTAGTCATGCCTTTTGCTTCCTTCAAAAGCAAAGTCTTGATACTTACAGAATCTACAAACTCACATCTTGATGTTAATTTATTTAAAAGTACTGTAGCAATAAATGTAAAACAAGAAAATTGAAAGAAAATATATTACTGTCAAAAATAATGTTTCATTTTGTTATAGCATTCAATGAAATACAGTTGGAAGGATACATGGTTTTTGGTAGCAATACAGACAAACTTTTAACATCTTTTTGTTTAAATGATTGGACTGTTGATTTGGGTTTGATAAATTTTTTCATTGGTTGAAGATTATGTTGGGCCTTTTTTAGGGCTTTATCCGGTAGCTCCCAGATACCGATTATTTCTTGTACGAGTGTTAGATGTTGTTGCATATAATGTCAGTCCTTTGTTTGAGATTATGGTGCCATCTAACAAACTCTGGAAACCATTATTTCAGAATATTCGTGTAATCTAATTATCAGGATTAAAAATTATTTTCTATTTATTTATTTATTTATTTATTTATGACATGTTTTGGGTAATGAAGGCCATAATTAACGCACATAGCATGGGAAGCAGGGGTAGCACCGGGACATCTAAGGAGAACAAGATGATTAAACTTTACGTTTGACGTTTTATATAACGCTATTATACATATCAAGCAGAAGAGGAAAAGAACTTTTTATCGAGATTTGATATGATGTATTCCAGTTATATCGGCATAGGTGTTTTTCTTGCAATTATGTGTTTGTCCCCCCATTCATAGTTTTTTTCAAATTCTATAACAAAATCATAAGAATCAATCAACTTCAAAAGCGGTTCATAGTTTTCATGGCCATGTACTTCTACTAAAAGAGCAATGTTTTTGCTTTTGGATAGGACATTGGTAGCTCCCCTCAAAACCTCAAGCTCTGCCCCTTCCACGTCGATTTTTACCCAGTTGACATCCTCTGCATTGATTCCGTTTTGTTGCAACAGGTTATCCAACGTGTTTGCATCAACTTCCACAAACTTTTTGCTGCCTTTTCTGTCTCTTTCAGGCAATATACTATAGCTGCTATAGAGTTTTACTTTTGTCTTTTTCGAAGAAACAGCATAATTTAGGGTAACTACATTGGTTAATTGGTTAAACTTTATGTTACGATTTAGCATATCAAAAATGTCAGGGTGAGGCTCTATTGATATTACCTTCCCTGTATTGGTAACTTTTCTTGAGCCAACTATAGTATAAAAACCAAAAGCAGCTCCAACATCTACAAATATGCCACCCTCTTTAGGCGAAAATTGTTCCAATATGTCCTCCTCATGAGTAGACATACTCATATACATGTCATGTATTGAAAAATTTTCAATCTTATTTGTGACTTTGCTATAAAACTTGAAATTATGGTTTGGGTTATCAAACCTTAGTAATAGTGTATTATCCAGGCCCAAATATTCAATCGATTTATATAAAAAACCGCTGAAACTAATTTTCTTATCAATCCACATCCTGTCTCTCCTTCTTTTGCCTAAAACTATTCTTAAAACTATTCTTGAAAACAGGTAAAAAAATTTTAAAGAGTGTATTACCAATTTATCAGACAAGGTAGCTCCTTTTATTTCTTTTAATAGCCATTTATTACTACCAATTGGATATTCATTGTTGTTGTTGTTGTTGTTGGAGGGGAGTTTATACAAGGAATATTTTAAATCCACAATCTCATTTATATTTTTAATTGATTAATTGATTGATTACATTAATGCCATGCCTTGTTTTAAAAGAATTAACCTTTCTTTTTCAAACCACGTGTTTTTTCAAACAGGATTGTAAAATCAATAGAAACTAATCAATTGCGGGGTATTCTAACAGATTTGTTACAGTATTTTCATCATAAAGCTAAAAAGCAATTTCATGGTTAAAGTGATAATTAGAAAAAGGGCGTCTATTAAAAAAATCGTATTAGCGAACTAGTAAACAAATCTAATCACAGCATCATCATTTTTGATTTTACTTTTAAACTGTAACTTTTACTAAAACATATTATTCACAGGCATTTCTAAAACTGTTGGATAAAATAAGGCTATTCCACTGCTGGGGATTCAGATATACAAATTTGTAAAACGGTAACTTTGATTTTTTTATGTAAACGGCAGCCTTAAAATCTAACCGGTTTACACAGCGTATAACGGTTTTGGGCCACTAAACTATTTATGTTCCTTTATTGAGTTACTTCCCATAACGTAATGATATAAATCAGAATGTTCTTTAGAAATATTACTCCAACTTATTTTCTCTTTAAATTTGTCTACAGCTTTTGAATATTCATCATAATTATCAGCAAGAATACCCAATGCTTTGGAAAAGTCACTAGAATTTCTTTTTACCACTAAGCCTAATCCCTGGGCTGCAAATTCTTTAAAAAACTCCAAATCCGTTGCTACGAATGGCAAACCGTGAGCCAAAGCATCAAACATGACACCCGAACCAGAAGCGGCCTTGTATGGCAATATTACTGCGTCAGAGGCATAGAACAGCATAGATAGATCTTCTTCGCCAAGATAGCCCCTCTTCAAATCTATTATGTTTGATGATGATTCTTTCCAATTAATTGTGATATTCTCGTTATTAAAATAGCTTTTAGAAGAATTTATTACTAATTTCCATCCCTTAGGCAGGTTTATCTTTTGAAGTAGATCCCATCCCTTTCCGTCAGTTGTAAATCCAACAGCTAAAGCTACTCTTTCACCGTCTTTGATATCTTGAATGTCAAGTTTCTTTCTTGCTTCCGCTTTATTTGAATTAAAATCGTCTATAGCAGGTTCAGCACCATGATAAATTACCTGGCACCTGCCACCAAGTGTCTTTGACATAAAATGTGAAAACACTATGCCCGAATGACTTTTACTTAATTTGTCTCTGTATATATTATTTAGCCCAAGATAGTTTAAAGAATATCTCCATAGCCTGAACAAAATCCTCACCGGCGCCCCTGCCAATCCCATCCTGCCTTCCTTTTTTAATAAAGATTCCAGTGTCACATAACTGCGATAAACTTTTTTTCCAGAATGGAAAGTTGTTATTATGGGAATTTTGCATTCGTTATAAAATCTATCAATATATGTTTCTACTTTTTTTGGTTGTTTTTGATCAAACCTCAATCCGTATAATCCAACATCAAATTGTACGTGAATGATATCGGGTTTTAGATCATTGACTATCTTTAACAAGATAAAGGAGTTTTCTTGATTTAAAGGTGATATGCCAGAAAAGTGCCCATCACCTTTCTCATTACATACAACATATACATCAAATCCTAACTTTTGGATATTCTTTGTCAAATTTGCCGTATATCGACCTATGCCTCCAGCCATAGGAGGATATTCTGTACATATCATCAGTATTTTCATGTTTTTCTGTATTGTGTATCACTTTTTCTATATGTATCTCTTCTTGCTATGTGGGCTTGTCTGATTATGTTTGAAAAAAAGCTGCTTGATTCACAATTAGTTGTTCACTAATGTTTTTTTCAGGTCTTTTATATCGGTGTTTACTTTTAATAGAGGTTGTTTCAGATAAAGTCTTTTGCTCATAGGTTATCGTTTATTCTAGTTTTATTCAGTAAATAGCCACATGCAACCAATCCCAAAATTCAATAATAGCGCTATTATTGAATTTTATTTTTTGTCCTTACTAAGAATTCAAGCTATTCTGTTTAATGGTACCATAAAGACAATAGGACACATTTGGGATTTGTACTTTCCTTTATTTTTATTGAATAGATCCCATTTGCTGAAATGCCTCTTTTAGGTGTTAAAACCCATCACCGCATCATCTCAATCTTTCATCCCTGTTTTGAGTTATTTATTTATAGTTGTTCTTTTTTCTGTGAGCTGTTTGCATTGCTTTTCCTTTATTTGTGTGATGTAAAAAACAATTTCTTTATTTTAACTTATTTTACTTTTAGCAAACCAAGTTGAATTGCAAAACTTGATTGTATTATTTGCATCATATAGTTATATGCCTGTCTAAAGATTAAATAACAATTACGAAAAACAATTAGGTATTTAATTTGACTTTAAAAAGAAAAATAAATTCCATAAGACGTCACCCTTCGCTTGTGAAGGACGTCATAAAAGGCAGAGAATGGGCAAAAATTGAAGACAAATGTAAAACACTAGACGAAAAAGAAATAGAAGATTTTGTGTCAGATCTAAAGAATAGCTCCCCTTACAAAATCGACACAAGCTCCAAAACAAAGTTAAACAGGTTATGCTATATAGAAGACTGGCAAAATCCTGAAATAAAGGAAACTCTTATCGAATTGCAAAAACTCAATCCACATGGATTTATCCACAGAAAAGATTGGGAGTGGGCTATTGGTATAATAGCAATGAAAAGATTTGATAAACTAAATAAATCAAGTACAGCTGTAGGAGTCGGGAGCGGCACCGAGCCAATTCCTTTTTACCTTGCAAACAAAATTTCTCATGTTTACGCAACAGACCTTTATGAAGATAATGAGTCATGGAAAAAAGCTGCACCAATTGAATTTCTTAAAGACCCTAAAAAGTATGCGTCATTTCCTTACAAAGAAGACGCATTAACGGTGGTAAGAATGGACGGTACAAAAATGGATTTCCCCGACGAGAAATTTGATATCGCATTTTCCTTTTCCTCCATAGAACATTTTGGTGGAAAAAACCATTCCGGAGCATTAAAAAGTATGAAGGAAATAGAAAGGGTGCTAAAGCCAGGGGGTATTGCCGTAATAGCAACAGAGTACATCCTCAATGACAAAGAGCATCCGGAGTTTTTCAATAAAAAAACAATATATTCAGATTTAATTAACAAGTTAGACAAATTAAAACTTGTGGAGCCACTTGACTTAAGAATAACAACAAACACTTTGGATACCATCATAGACCACTTTACCATTGATGCAAACTGGGACAAAATGGATGAAGGATACAAAAAAAGTCATCCCCTCATACTCCTTAAAATCCGAAATATTTTGTTTACATCAATCATGATTGTCTTTCAAAAGCAAGCGTAAATATTCATTAATAACGAATTTTTTGATTAACAGATTGAGATTCTTGCATAATATCAACCGATACTCTAATGCGGATATTAAAGCGCATATGCTTTTGGACACATCAAATATTTTTGCCAAGTGATCTGATATTATTTTGTATAACTCGACATAATTACATGGAATCAGACAAACAAACAAAATTTAGATTGTATATATTTAAGTATCAATAAGAACATAGTTTGGGCTTTACGGTCTGGGGGCTACTAGGATACCACCAAATTTAGTTTGTCGATATACTCTTTGAAACATTTCTCAAACTTGACCCAGGAATATTCTGCAGAATTGCTAATGCACGCCATTTCCATATCTTCCCTATTTTTTATGCAATATTCTATCCCTTTGGCAAAATCGGAAGTGTTTCTTTTACACATAAATCCTGTTTCAAGGTGTTTTTGGGTGTAAACAATTCCGCCACTATCATCGCAATATACAACCGGTTTACCAAAGGCATTGGCTTCAAGGGGCGTAATGCCAAAATCCTCTTCCACGTAGGGTGCTAAAAATAAGTCGCTGTTACTAAATAAATTAAACTTTTCTTGTGCAGAAAATTCTTTGACAACAAGATTTACGTTGGCCGGTAAATTTTTTCTATCGATTTTATCAATCGTATTATCATAAGGGCCAGCTATAACGAACTTATATTGTGGCATTATTAATGCAGTTTCGAGAATTATATCGATACCTTTTTGTGTCACATTTAGCCTGGAAAATGCCAACAGGGTCGGAATGCCATTTCCTTTTTCCATCGAAGATACTGTAATATCATTATTTTGAATGTATTCTTTTACGCTATCACAGCCAGGAAAAATAACAATGTGATTGGCTATTTTGTTATATTTCTTCAGCCTGTTACCTACTACGGGGCTATTAACTACAATGAATGATTTTTTTAAATTTGGTGTGAGATAAAGTCTGTCTGCGACTCTAGTTGCTCCAGCTAAAACAATAAACATTATCTTTTTCCTTAATTTTTTCCTCAGTTTCAGCGATTGCCAAAATAAATCATAATACTGTTTCTTGTGATGTTGAAAGTAAACAATGTGATTTTTATGTTTGATACAGTGAGAATCAGGCTGCAAAGTTATGACTATGTCATATTTGGAAAGGTCAATGTTGGATATTTTTCTTAAATAAAAGAATCGGAATGCATCTTTCCATTTAATTGGAAAGAATTTTGGCAAATAGTTTTCTTCATTAACGTATTCTACCCCTATATCGCTATTTTGAAATGCTCTTTTAATATGGGCGATAACCTCCTTGGTTCCCCCTTCCTGCTCTTTTCCATCTGCAATTATTCCAATTTTCATATTAAAGCACCCCACCACCATATTGTCCTATTAGCTTGAAAATGCAGCAGCAGTGTATATAGACTGGTGCTGCGTAGCTACAGAGTCCCATGATAACTTTTTTTTAAAATCAGCTACTCTTTTAACATAATGATCATAGTCGGTATCAAGCCTTTTAATGGCATTTGAAAAATCCTTGGATGTTCTTTTAGACGATATGCCTAGTCCCTGGGCAGAAAATTCTTTAAAGAAACCCAAATCAGACGCTACAAACGGCAAACCGTGAGCAATTGCGTCAAACATCACACCAGATCCAGCAGTTACCTTGTAAGGAAGTAAAACGGCATCTGCAGAGTAGAACAACATCGAAAGATCCTCCTCCGAAAGAAACCCTTTTTGGATGTCTATGATGTTCTTGTTGCTTCTTAGTATTTCATTCATCTTGTAACTTTCAGTGTTATAATGGCTTTTAGATGAGTTAATCACTATTCTCCATCCCTGTGGCAGTTTAATCTTTCTGAGAATATCCCAGCCCTTGTTTGATGTTTTATACCCAAGGGCCAAGGCTATTCGAATGTCTTCTTCTTCTTTTTCTCCCCCTTCCGGTAAAGATAATGATCTCCTCGCATCCTTTTTGTTTGGAACTGTAGATAACGCGGGTTCCGCCCCATGATAGATTACTTTTCCGCCCCCAATCAGTTTTGATGTGTATTGAGAAAACACTATTCCCTCTTTGCTTAAGGCAAGTTTTTCTTTATTCTGGTTTTGAAATGCCCTATAGAGTAGAGAATATTTCCAAAATCTGACCAGGAACCTTAGGGGTATTCCAAGTTGTTTTGCCTTGCCAGACTTTTTTATCAACTCTGCCTGGCTCAACCATTGTTTAAGCGTAAAAGCAGTATGGTATGTTGTAATTAGTGGAACAGGACATTTGCTATAGAATAAGTCAATGTAGGTTTCACTGCCTCTGGAATTTTTAGGGTTATTTGACGAGCCATACATCCCTGGCTCGTACTGAATATGAACAAGGTCAGGTTTAATGCTATCGACTATTTTGAGGAGAACCTGAGAATTTTTGTCATTTTGCGGAGATAGGCCAGAAAAATCGCCTTTTCCTGCTTCATTGCAAGCCACATAAACCTCCATTCCCAATTTTTTAAGGGATTTTGTAAGATTTTCGGTGTAACGGCCCACTCCTCCAGTGATAGGCGGATATTCGGTGGACACCATCAACACTCGCACCAATATTTCTCCCCTGTCTTCACCTTTTCAAATACCAAACTTACACAATATAAAAGTAATTTGGATTTGCCATATTAACATGCATGCCATGGTTAAAGAGGAAAAAACAGATGTCTAAATAGAAACACACTTTTGTTTAGATAAAAAATCAAGGTTACTGCAAACCATTAACAAGATGTCTACAAGGTTTTAACTAAGACATCAACGGATAGCAGTATGACTCTTGAGTTAAATGGTATTATAAGAATACGCTAAATAACGACATCAATCTAAACCAATTGACAAACACGCTAACCTTAAACTGCGCTGCTTTTTCCAAGGAGATAAAGATTAAACTTTAAGTTACAAGCGAGAAGCTCAACGATCCCACCATATACAATACCATACTCTTGAACATGGCACAAGATAAAGTAAAGATTGTGGGAGCTAATGCGGGCCTAAAAACTAAATATATTATGATGTTTTTGCAATACTACAAAAATTACAAACACAGGCCAATCAATATTTTATTACTCACCATTAAAACTTTATTTCATTTTATATTTCTCCATGTCTCAAGATCTATATATTTACCCATCTGCAGTTATAGGTCAAGTTAAAGGTGTGAGTCGATGGGATTGTAGTTTGGCTTACTCTATATTATGCTTTGTTATCCATTATGGAAGAATATATTGATGCATGTTCTCCAGCTACAATGCCCCAATTTATCTTATTTTTGAATTCATCAACAGCTTTTACATAATTGGAATAATTTTGTTCCAATTTTCTAATACCTTTTGAAAACTCTTGAGGACTCCTTTTGACAGTTATGCCCATTCCCAGGGCAGAAAATTCTTTGAAAAACCCCATATCCGTTGCAATGAATGGTAGTCCATGAGCCAAAGCATCAATCATAGTCCCCGATGGACCAGCTTCAGGTTTGTATGGCAGTATTATTGCGTCAGATGCATAGAACAGCATAGATAGATCTTCTTCGTCAAGAAAGCCTCTTTTCAGATCTATTATATAGGATGATCCCTCCCAGTCAAGGACAAGGTCCTCCGCCTCAGAAAATCCTTTTGAGGTATTTACCAATAATTTCCATCCATCAGGCAGAGTTAGTTTCTTTATAATATCCCAACCTTTACTATCCAATCGATACCCGATGGCTAAAACTAGTCGCTGTGCATTGCCATTGTCCAGAGGAATTGAAAGTTTTTTTCTTGCTTCAGCCTTGTCCACTGGCGGATATATTGCTGGCTCAGCTCCATGATAGATTACTTTTCCCCCACCAAGCATCTTTGATAGATAGTATGAAAATACTATGTTTGCTGTACTCAATCTAAATTTCTCTTTAATTGTATTTTTGATGGCATAAAACATTAGGGAATAGGACCACATCCTAATCAATGCCCTCACAGGAATTCCAGCTTTTCCTGTTCTGCCACTTCTTTTATATAATGCTTTTTTTGATAAAGCTGATGACGATATCCATTGACTTAGCGTAGGATGGCCAACATGGTAAGTTGTTACTATTGGAGTTTTACTTTTAAGATAAAAATCATCTATGTTTGTCTTGAGTTTTTTTGGATGCCTTTGATCAAATGTTCCTCCAAATAAACCAGGTTCAAACTGTACATGAACAGCATGAGGTTTTATCTCATCAATTAAATTTAACAATACATCTGAATTATCTTGTTGATTGGTAGAAGAAAGTACCGGAAAATCCCCATTGCCTTTGGCATCACATACAGTATATACCTCAAATCCTAGTTTCCGAATGGCCCTTGTAAGATTTAAGGTATAACGAGATACCCCTCCAGGCATTGGAGGATATGGTGCAGACACCATCAGTATTTTCATATTTTGTTGGTCTCTTACCAAGTTTATTTTATCTTTGCTACATTGTTACACACTCCGCAAAGCGCTTTTAGAACCCAGAGTTTAAGGCGATACAGAAACCATACTGCAATAACCAACCCCGTATAGGTGTATCCATAGTGCAGCGATAAACCCTAAAGACCTTTTCCCTATTCTTTATCTTTATTGTCTTGACCTTATGTATTCTCCAAAAATTTGACCGGTATCTGAAAGTATTGTTTCAATTCTGTTGCGTTTGCCACAACTCTGTTTGCAATATATTCCATGTTCTTATTCTTTTTTATCTTTATGCCCCTCATGAGTCTTCTAGATGTGTAGATTCAAATTTAGATGAAATTGTATCACGATCTAACAAATTCATTCTCTTTTGGATGTTTGTGGTGGTGGCGGTGGCGGTGGTTTTCATTCATCATGGTGTCATTATTTGCCACACCTAAGATTGGCATCATCTGGGGTAATATTTGACATTACCAAAATAATAGCATCAGCAGTACCAGAATTATAGAAATATCTTGATTTTATTTGACAGGTTATTAGTAGCTGTCTCTGCTGCTACCTTCTGTTGTTGATTGGTAATCTCACGGTTTATGGAATACAATTGATAAAGAACTATAATCACAACGAAAAGCGAGACCAATATAAAAGGCATCTAAAAGCAATTTTCGAATTGGTTGAGAAGGAATTGCGTACACGCAAAAATCGATAATTATTGTTTCCTTAAAATAACGTGTTTCTCTCCTGAAGGATATGTCTTTTCAAATTCAATTTTAAAATCATAATGAGAGAGTAAATCAATTATTGAACTGTAAAGATTGGTACCATTGGCAACATTATGAACTTCTATCAATAGAGCAATGTCTTTGCTTTTGGAAATGACATTGGTAGATCCCTTTAGCACTTCAAGCTCTGCCCCTTCCACGTCGATTTTTACCCAGTTGACATCCTCTGCATTGATTCCGTTTTGTTGCAACAGGTTATCTAACGTGTTTGCATCAACTTCCACAAACTTTTCTTTATAAGGTGCCCTGTCCAAGAGTATGGTATTGTATATGGTGGGGTCTAGATTCTCGCTTGTAACATAAAGTCTAATCTTTGTCTCCTTGGAAAAAGCAGCGCAGTTTAAGGTTAGTGTGTTTGTCAATTGGTTTAGATTGATGTTGTGATTTAGCATTTCAAAATTATAAGGATTGGCTTCAATAGCAACTACTTTTCCACTAGGACCGACCCTTTTCGAACTTATGAGTGTATATCGTCCTATATGAGCCCCAATAT
>JADDOW010000083.1 GCA_016782225.1 Nitrososphaeraceae archaeon | reverse complement strand
TCCTTGACGTATTTGGCAACGGGAAGACCCAGTTGCCCAAGACCTATTACAATTATTTTATTAAAGTTATTTTGCAAAATCATCTATATGCCCATTATTTGTTTTAACTAATTGAAACCGTCATAATTTTCTGCTTGGTCTTGGGAAATGGAAATTTTTCTTTATTTATTAAGCCTCTATGAACTAGAACATGGCCATTTGCTATGTCATGTATTTTGCCTAAATCTTCATCGTTTAATGCTCTAAAATCCTTTTTTATAGTATCATTCCAGTCAATATTATAAATCATGTTTAATGTAATAAAACATACTATAAATGGAAAATAACATATCAAATAGTAAATATAATAAAATACTTTTGATAATGGATCTTGACATTTAATGCATATTGGAATCCCAAAATCAAAAATCTGCCTGGTAGGAGCAAACGTCATATTGGTCTAAGAATAAAAACATCGGATTGATATAACAACTGTATATGGTGCTGCAGCATCCAACAAAAAATACGGGCATACCCTTGTCTGTTCTCGACCTGGTAATGGTAAATGACGATGGCTCCCCACGGCAATCGATGCAAAATAGTTTGGATTCGGCCCGGCATGCCGAGCGTTGGGGATACAAGCGCTATTGGTTGGCCGAGCACCACAACATTAAGGGCGTAGCCAGTACCGCTACCTCTGTGCTTATCGGATTTATAGCATCAGGCACTTACACAATTAGGTAGGCTATGGCGGAGTGATGCTGCCAAACCATGCCCCTCTGGTAATAGCAGAGCAGTTTGGAACCCTTGAATCCCTGTATCCTGGCAGGATTGACCTTGGGGTAGGTCGTGCTCGGGGAACCGACAAGATGACTGCCATGGCACTAAGGCGCAACCTTTACGGTTCGGAAGAAAATTTTCCTAACAGTGTAATAGAACTAATGGATTATCTTGGGCCTCCAAAACCTGAAACAAAAGTAAGGACAACATCTGGTGAGAGATTGAAAATCCCCATGTGGTTGTTAGGCTCTAGCACATTTAGCGCACAGCTTGCTGCAATGCTTGGCTTGCCATTTGGCTTTGCGAGCCATTTTGCCCCAGCATACCTAGATGCAGCTATCGGGATTTATAGGGACAGGTTTCAGCCCTCTGAAACCCTGAAGGAACCCTATGTCATGGCTGCCGTCAATGTGGTTGCGGCTGACACAGACAAGGAGGTAAATCAATTGTTTACATCTTAGCAACTAATTGTGCTAGGAATGATTGGGGGAGAACATACACCACTTCAGCCGCCCGTTAACGATATTGACATCTTATGGGGCAAACAAGAAAAATACACCGTAAACCAAATGCTCAAGTATGTCTTTGTTGACGGGCCAGCTTATGTCAAAAAGGACCTGCAGTCATTTTGTGAGGTAACACTTGTAGATGAAGTCATGGCTGTTTCGCACATATATGAGCATGCAGAAAGGCTGCGCTCTTATTAGATCTTGTCATCCATTTGACAATTCCTTGGCAACAGTAACAGCATTAGATCGGAGTTGTCGGTCTAGCAAGATTAGAAAGATGAGGGAAAATGACAATATGGAAGCATGCATTTAATGTTCCTTTATATGCTATATATATACATGGCATGACTTTACCAGTCGGTAAAAGAATCGTACAAACAAAACAGGAAAGCAATTGCAATATCAATATCAATAGCAATTAGGGCCATGATCGACAACATTTCAGCGGCACTGTCGCCGCTAAAACCAATATTTGAAAATTTTATGCCAATGATAACCATAACAATTATTCTGGCATCCCCAACAACAATAGCGTTCCTAGTCGCTGCACCAAGAAAGTTCTGATAAATAGAATGATGGTGGTGGCCAAAGCTCAAAGGGCCTCTGTCTCACCGCTCAAGAGAGCATGGTGGAAAAGATGGCTAGTCTGCTATTAAATAAGGAATCTTAAAGCTGACAAAAAGCTCTGACTATGTGCCATTAATGAGTAAATTATGACTTAAGTTGAGTCCAAGTCTTTGACAATCCAAATAGAATAGCCTTACTCATCACTTTTAAAGTGATATTATATTACTGGATTAAATTTATCTTTTATTGGCTAATGGCAGGATTCAGGGACTTTTAGTATTGTTTTTTTTGTCAGCATTACAATATCAAAATGATGTGATAAATTAAAATAGAATTAATATTTGAATGGAGAGACAATGTTATGCAATATGGAAAGATTCTTGTTCCTTATGATGCATCGCAAATGTCAGACAAGGCATTAGAAAGAGCATCAGAAATTGCCAAAACTGCTCGGTCAGTTATATTTATTTTTCATGTGATCCCTGAAATACCAATGATGAGGCCAACCACCTCGAGGCTGGGGAGAACTTTGGATGGCCTTATGTTGCAGGGTACAAGGATAACAAGGCATACCGATACATTAACTGGTCATCTACTGCAGAGCAGTGCCCAAACCTTAATCCCTTTAACGTAACATCTGCAATATATGTTGGAGCGATGGTAGTAAATGAAAGTGAGTTTAACCACCAAGGCTTTGTTCCACCGGTAGTTACCTTCTTCACCGTGGAAAGCGACTACAACTTTACCGACCACAACTGTGGTGAACTAGCCTACATTTGCAACCCAACCATTGCCCCGTCAAGTCTGCGTACATACACATCAGACACGATTCCAGCCTGGAACGGCACCCTACTAATGACCGCCCTGAAGGCAATATTTTCAAGTTGGACCTCAACGAGAACGAGGCAGCGATTGCAACGGAGCCTTTGGAGATGTTCCACTCTGAAAACCGCTATCGTGACCTTGCGTTTTCACCAGATGGAAGCACACTATATGTGATCACAGACCTATCAGGCCCTGCACAGGCTATAGGGGGCGGAGCCACCACTGAGCTTTGGAACCCAGGAGCACTGCCTGAGTTTCGTTACATAGGCAGCAACTCCACCACACCATAGGTTTTAGCCCTCCAACCTACATTCTTTTTTTTACTTGTCATGTATGTCTTTTTAGTAAACAACAATATCCTTACCTAAAGGATTAACAACTGGAACATTCAATTTACTCATTTTCAAATGTATATTTTATATTCTTGAAATAATAATTATAAAATAAAACAATACGGCTATTCCGGCTTATCCTCCCATTAATGATAAAAGCTCGGAGATTCTCTATGGCGTTGAGAAGTCGGTAGGGATGGGAGTGTATTTCATGAATAATGCCAAAGAAAGAATGGATATCTTCTTTGATAAAATGCCCCATCAATTGTTGTTGGTATTGATGAATATAGAGAAGGGTATATTGGCATTAGAAAAAGGGGTGGAACAATAAGAGCATTTACAGAAATAACCAAAGACAATTTGAATTACTGTAAAGATCTTATGAACCTGGTTGATGAGTTGCTACATTTAGACGGTGTCAGAGGGGGAATTGCAGTAAGTGAGACAGAGTACATGGCTACCACCATACTGCAGGAAAAAGCCCCACTAACTTAGGTTATTTACAGTAATGTAAAAGAAGTAGTTGAGCAGGGAAATACATTTTTGACATCTTGTGGAAACATCTATTCCAGCAGAGCAAAAAATCATGGAAATCGAGAAAGGCGTTCTTTTCTCTGATATTAAAATAATAAAAAACAACAGTGAATCACTTAATCAACTTTATCTTATGCTAGAGAATTCCAAGCATGATATTGTGGGTATTTTTCCATCAATTAACTCATTTGAAAGACAACTAAAAATGGGTCTTTTGAACTTATTGAATGGTTTATTGGATAAAGACATAAAAATAAGAATGCTAGTTCCAGTATGCATTCAACAATTAATAAGAGTCCTTGACAAAGGCATAGAAAATTGCAATGGATGAAAAGTCAATTTATGATTCACATATAAAATCTGATAACACTGTAATTGTTGAATTAAAAAGGCCTTTAGAGTTGCGATGCATAGATTTAGGGCAGAATTTAGGACTTGGGATAGTTACTGGTGATGGAAAAGAATCCTTCATCATAGAAACAAAAGACGATAATACGGATAGTTCTCTAAATGCAATAGGAACTTGTGTGCATATAAACAGCAAACAAATGGCCTTGTCTTTTGTATCAATATTTGAATACCTATGGTCCCAAATAGATTTAACGGAAAAAGTTAAGGTGCATGATAAGATGCAAGAGGAATTCATTAATGTAGCTGCACATGAACTACGAACACCCATTCAACCAATATTGGGTATGGCAGACTATCTTTATAAATCGACAGACATTACAGAAGACAAGAAAGAACTCTCTCCATTATTAGTAAAAATGCGAAACGTCTTAAACGTCTGTCTAATGACATACTGGATATCTCAAAGATAGAGGGCAAATCTTTTGTAATACAAAAAGAGAACTTTGATCTAATCAGTGTAATGCGCATTCATATCAATGATTTTATCCATAGAAACAAGATTGACAAAGAAATTAAAATCGATTTCCATTACGATTCATCAAAAAAAATGATATTTGGAGATAGAAAAAGGATCTGTCAGGTAATTGAGAACCTTTTGGACAATGCATTTAAATTTACAGATGGAGGTACTATCAATATCTATCTTAAAAATGGAGAAACCAAAAATAATTGTGTTATATCAGTTGAGGATAATGGCAAAGTCATTGATCAGAAAATCATCTCCAAATTATTCACAAAATTTACATCAAAGTCCTTTCAGGGTACAGGGTTAGGACTTTACATTTCCAAGAGTATTATTGAAGCTCATGGTAGCAGGATATGGGCTGAAAACAATAGAGACGGCAAAGGTGCTAACTTTTCATTTAGTTTACCCTTAACCAATGATTTTGGCAATTGAGATTATTTGTAATAATCTTCATATGCACCATATAAAGCATATAAACTCTTTAAGCTAATGGATTCAAATAATTTATTGGTCTTCATATCTAAAGGAAGGGGGCATATCATTGCCATGATACAGAAAAATACTTTTCGGCCTACATATTGAGGATTCAGATCACTTCATTCTCTGTGAATAACGAAGAAGTAGAAATACCTAGATTAAGAATAGTTCTTTTCTACTAAACTAATGATTATTCTTATTGTATATAACATTTATCATTAGAATGACAATGGGATTATGAATTCGGTAATTTGAAAATCACGGTTTGTAAAGTTTTAATTGATCTTTTACCACCTATGCAAATGAATATACAATTACTAGCACAAAAAAGGCGTTCCAATTACTTTGTGCCGATAAAAAAGTGTAATATTAATTGTAATCAAGAATATTATTAAAGTAATATCAAAACTCAATTATTACTTTCATCCCATCAGTTTGTTTGAGTCCATTACTAGAATCCTTGAAACATCCATTACATAACGTTTTATTTCATTCAGATACAAAAAGTTTACCACAATATACTCATTTGACTAATAATCTTAATACATTACCCATGCATTGTTATAGATATAGTATTTACGAGTGAATAATCGTATGTTATTATAGTTTTATGTTATACTTAATTATAGTATGACGATTAAATTAAAATTAAAAAAAGCAGCCATATTTTTTACCATATTCTTGGGCCTGGTTTCTTTTCTTGAATCTACTAATGTATATGCCCAAACAACGACTAATAACTAAAACCAATCAACCTCTCAATGGGCAAATACAATGTCTATGAATGACATGGCTGGCAGTAGTCACTCATCTACAATTTCCAATGCAGATAACTTTACAGGATCTATTTCAATATTCCAACCAATAATAAACGAATTTAAATCATATATCAAAACTAGTCTAACCGATGCAATTTCAACTGCAGAGCAATCCCTTGGGAATAACGCTACCACCTTAGCAGCGTTTATTCATCCAGAAAGGGAGTATATTGTATACAATGTTTTTTCATTAGACGCTAACAATATTGCACAAAAAGTAATAGTAGATCCTGGAAATGGAAATATCCTTTCATCTCAACAAATGTCATTTATGGAAATGATGATAATGTTGCATGGTGATAGTGATAAGTCGGGACCACACGGCATGGGCATGGACAAACCATGGCCTTAAAAGGAGTAGATAATTAATTTAAAAATAAACTTTTTTATTCTTGTTATTATTACTAGATGAAATCACTTGTCTATGTTATTATCAATATCTACATTAAAGAGTTACTCCGAGTAACTCCTTTTTAGGATTTTATATTGATTGATCAAGTGTTCTAATTTAAATAAATCACAAAACATATCGGAATTGGTTAAAGAATCGTATTATATTTTTTATTTAGCTCCGGCAGATTTATCTCTGCCTTAAATCGTTAATTTTTTGTTTCTTTTCTTTTGCATATCTCTATAGGGTAAAACATTGACACAAGTAAATTATGTATTCCTATCTTAATACATTTTTTATTTTATTTAATTTGTCATAAAAATAGAATAAGAGTGGACCATGCAAGCAATTATGGCTGGAAATTTAATTATGCTAACAAAATCATCCCCGATTGCGGCATTGCTAGGATTCAATATAAATAATAAAGTAATACAAAATCTTTACAATCACTCTATTTCCTATTTTTGTCAATCTGTTGTTTGAAAAAGATCCATGAAATTTACTCATCATTTGCTGTTTCCATTTTCTTAATTTTCGGCAAATGCGAAACAAGAACAACAAACCCAATTGAAACAAGTGCTATAAAATGGTAGTTAAAGCCAATCGCCATTCCTATGGCTCCCGAAAACCACAGACTTGCAGCGGTTGTCAGATTGACTATCTTATAACTACTGGCATGTATTTCGGATTTCGTCCTCCCCTCAATTTCTCCCTTTAGTATAACCACCGCACCTAGAAAACCTATACCTGAAACAATTTGTGCAGCAATTCTAGAAGTAGAGGTTGGGTCTATTTGGGACGACAAAAATGTGAATATCATTGAGCCCCTATAACCAGTGTGTGGGTGCTTATCCCTGCAGGTTTGCCTTTTGACTCTCTTTCAGCCCCTATAATAACTCCAGCAAGCAATGTAATGCCAATATTTATTAAAAAATCAAGTTCATATCCCTTAAGGAAAGGCTGAAACTCGGATATCAATAAATCAAATTCCTTCTAATAGTAATAAGAATTAATGGCAATTGGTTAAAAATCACTAGTTTCAGCAATTCATCTTTTAAGAGTTTGTGCAAGACTTTTTGTTTGCTGATTTTAGGCATTCACACATTATTTAGAAATTTTTAATGTTTCAAAAAGTTTTTGTTAATTTATAATAAAGTATAATTTATAAAAAATAATTCCATTTCCTTAATACTAATTTGTTTACTATTGAATTTTGTTTTATAAAAACAAATGACAATAAAACTTGAGAATAAACTGTCATTGCAAATGCAGCTGAATTCGGCTATATCGTTAATTAATTTTGCTTCAATCAATTCTACAATAATTATAGAAAATAATTTCCTTTTTTAAATAGTGTAATATATAAATTAAATATAATTGAATATCATATTAAATAACTCGATCAATAATAGTTAAAGAGAATCCATTACATACTATAGTAAATATTATACCACATGGAATCAAACTTTTATGTAAATTGTTTGTTAGAACATATTTTTGTTTTGATGTAATTACTCACAAAAAACTATTTCCTATTTACATAGATAAAATGACCATTTAAAAAGATACAATTTTAATTGGTTGTCATTGTTTTATTGTCATTATTTGGGAAATGGCTTTGGATAGCGGGCTGTTGTTGCTTATAGACAATGTTTATCGTATCACCTTCATTGTAGGGGCAATTGGTAATTTGTCTTGGTATTCCATCAGACGCTTCAACAATGCAAGCATCACCTTCTTTTATTTTTATTATTACTTGTTCTGTAATACCCCCACTAAACAAGCTAACTATGGAAGATCCCAGAAGTAAAAAAACCAAACCAATCCCTCCAGCAATAAAAATTAAAGCTAGTTGAGCGGGTGACAATTATAAGAATGATTTTTAAAATTACTTATAAATTTATTCATCTTTTAAAATAGATGAATATAATCATAATGCTACTAATAATTTTAATTTACTTCATACTCTAAATCCAGCACTATTTGTTGTAGCGCATGATTGTGGTGGAATATCTATAAGATACATATTATATCTCTGCTTCTTTTTTTTTAGTAAGCAATTCATGTATATCAAGTTCTGACATATTGTTTGGACAGATAACGCTTCAGGTTAAATTGGAATGTTTAGTTATTGTTCTGAATGGCCGTAGTCTATTCCATAAAACATGTGAGATTGCTTCAAGATTTCTTTTTGTATCCGTAACTGCCCTTATCAAAAATTCAAGGATTCGATTGATTGGTATATTCAAAGGCGCATTTGTAGAGGCAGAATCCAATAATAATCCAATATATAGAATATTAACTTACAAAGATGTTTTTGATTATATAATTAAAATGCTAAACTTTTTATAAATTTATAATTTTAATAGTAATTAGTAATATGGAATTTATTAGTTTGGTTTTAGATACTATCTGACATTAGAATTACTGCCTCTTTCGTTGAAAGGGCTTTTGTACAACAAAGATTTAGTCCAGCAAAACTATACTGTTTATTTATATCGTTTATTATATATGAATATAGGGAAGCATTACATGTTAACCAATCTTACCTTAAAAATAAAATATATTCAGTAGCATATGGACTACCAAATGTCTAATAATTTACTTTAATATAATCTATCGCTGTTCCGTATATAAATAGAAACATTTGACTCAACGTAAAAATTCAACTCAATGTAGTTCAAGTTCAATGATCTAGTTATTACATTTCTTTTAAGATATCATTATAGCAGATAAAGGCAGCAGATATGTATGAGAATAAAGTGGTTGTGGAGTAGGTGGCAGGTAGCATTGAAGGGGGTAGCTGAATCCATAATATTGAAAAACATCATTTCCCATCGTAAAATAGATCATTCTTAAACCACAAGGTAAATGAGTTCATTTATAGATCATTAAAATCAAATGCGCTTATCATACTAATTTATTTTTAGCAACCTATAGTTTGTAGATTTATAGTAGGCTCTGTTAACTTAAGCGTACATCACCTCCTTGTTGTGATATCTGACAAACAGATTCAACCAGTTCCGTACATGCTTTAGTTTGCAGTTTGCCTTTTGACACGGAAAGTAGTCATCAAAGCATTCGGTTCGATCCTTGATATGCTGCATTGTCCTTTCAACCAGGCTTTTCTCGAACGGGGAATGAAGATGGTGCTTTAGTTTTAGGAGTCTACAAGCCATTGGGTACCAGGTTCCACCGTCGGTTGATATAGGGTGCTTTCCATGAACCCTGGCCAAACCTGGGAGAAACCTTTCTGCTGTCAGCATGTTCCTTTCTTTAGAGGTAGACAGTGCGAGAGTCTGTCTGTTTT
>JADDOW010000102.1 GCA_016782225.1 Nitrososphaeraceae archaeon | reverse complement strand
CAATGCTAACAAGTTTAGCGAAAAAACTAGGAGAAAAATATCTGTCAGCACAGAAGTGCAACAAATAAAAAACGGTAATTCTGGTGATAAGCAAGTCCTAGTTAGCATAAAAGATAATGGAGCCGGTATAGACCCAATTATAATGCCAAGACTATTTACTAAATTTGCAACAAATTCAGAAAACGGCATTGGTTTAGGGCTATTTATTTCAAAAAGTATTGTAGAGGCCCATGGCGGCAGAATATGGGCTGAAAATAATTTAGGAGATGCAGGAGCTACCTTTTACTTTATGCTACCCATATTGTCATTGGCCACAAAACAGCAGCAGCAACACCAACAACAACTTCTGTAAAAAAAAAGATGATTGAAACAATGAGTGCAGCCGACCTGGCCATTTGAAGGATAAACACCTCCTAACAATCGGATATTGTTCATCACACAAATGCATCTAGCACTTTCAGTACAAATGAAATATTTGCAAACATTCGAATTGATGTCTCTGTGAGGAGGGATAATTGAATAAGCAGTAGAGTATTCTGCAATAAGCATTTGAACATGTTAATTATGTTCATACCGTAACTGAATATCCACTTATCTGAACGAAAGTTAGATTGGACTCAACCAGTATAATTGCAATTGAACCTATTATCCACCTCAACCATTTTTCTTCTCACTTGGTATGCACACCAAATATATTGACCAGAATGACCAGATTGACCAAGATAATGACCGTATTGACCATTTGAAAATTTATTTTATTTATAACTATTGAATAAACCTAAATAGTTGATGGTTCAACAAAATCCATCACAACCTGGGACAAGGAATATAATCTGAACGCTTTTTATTGGAATCTTTATTGGGATCTGTTTCCTGTTCCAAATAAAATGACGTGGCACAAAAAAAAATCAATTGTTAAAATGGGCCAAAACATTTGTTCATAAACTACAACCAAAATGGGCTGTTTTTAAAATTTTTTCCAATTAAAGGACATCAATTTATGTATTTATTTACCATCTATATGATACATGCTATTAATTTATTCAGTTCCATCCACTACTACTACCACTATAATATATCCTTATCACTAGCGATAACAAATGTGGTAGAAGACGCATTTGCCAATGTATATGAAATTATTCTCTAGGGCCTTTTGTCAATCTTCAGATAGATGCAATATGAAAAAAGAGAGTTAACTTTGCCTGTGATGGATGATGAGCAAAACTTTGAGTTGGTGATTTGATTGAACCTGTCTTTATGAAATCACAATATAGGGTCGGTATAGACCTGATGGACATTATGGATGGATATATTAATGGTTTGTAAAAGGGATTAGTATCTCGGGTGTATAGTTGTCGGCGACCTTGTTGCCTAATATGCATAAGCGCCATCAGCAGGCCTGCACTGATTGCATAATGTAACTTGTCTATCCGAATCTGCCTTTTTTATTGATTTAACTTCAACATTTTCCATGCCGCACTCATCACATTTTCCTTTCATTTGTGAACAGAATGATGTTTGGGTGCGCTTATATAATAACCATATCAAAAAATATCTCCTAATCTGTTATATTGAAATATATTTTGATAGTAAAGAAACTAGGCATGCTTATTGACAAAGCATATCCAAATTAGGGGCTATTGCCTTCGCGGTTTGGTTTGGATTAGATTTTCCAACATGTAATTCTTTGAATTGTAATCAATAACCATTTGTCAGGATTGGTAATAGAGACTTGAAATAAAGCATATGGCTAGGTGTTATTTTCATGAAATAAACCTTTTACTTACCTTTTAAACAATCTCTTTGAAATGCTTTTTTAACTGTAAAACCGCTTTATGATTTTTTGACCGTTGCTATATGAAAAGCATACGGTGTAATTTCTATTAAATTTTCCTTTTCTGTTATGGGGGTTTTATTCATGGGCAATGATAATAAAATCATAGTTTAAAGGTATGTGAGAGGGTATAATTATAGTTGCAATCCACCAAAGGTCAAGAAGACACGTCAACTAAACAATACGAAGGTGTGCTACTACCTCAAGTGAAATTTTCAAATGCCCAATAAGGACCAGTTTAGGGGTACTGGGTAAAAAGAGGTCTATATTGATAATCCGGGACATTGGATTTCACAAAATTGAGCGATTCAATAGGCTCCTGGAATCCATTCCAGGGCTTACGCCACGAGTTCTTTCGATGAGCCTGAAAGAACTCGAGAAGGAGGGATTAATCATGTTTAAAAGAAAATAAAACCCCCATGATGGTGTTGTGGAGGCTGACTGAAAAAGGTAAGGACACGCTGCCAATCTTGTTGATGCTAACTGCCTTTAGCTCTAAATGGTATGCGGATTTCATATTCGAGGACAAAAAGCCAAGGAACCTAAATGAAATATTTTCAGAAGAAAAGGCAAAAGATGTAATTATGCAACACCTTAAGGATTAGACACTGCATTGTTTGTATTCTTTTGTTTCTATTGTATTAAATGAAACCCTAACAAATTATGTGCCTATTGCTGTAAAGCATGGCCAAATACAGTTTTGGTGCATTATTCAAGTATTATCATTCAATTTTTAACGTTTTAGTGGCTGCGAACATGCCAATTATAATCATAACCAAAGCAAAGATGAAAAGATAAAAGAAGTAAACCCAATTAGTCGAGATACTGTTGCCTGAAATGATTATTTCCCTTCCAAAAGTTGAGGAATACGACACTGGATTCATGTCTGAAATAATTTGCATCCAATGGGGAAAGTTTTCCTTTGGAAAAAGTGCCGTGCTGGAGAACATTAAAGGAAGGTTGATAAAGTTTGATATAACTGTCGGAATTTGCCAATCAGAACTTTTCATAGTAATCAGAAGATATATTGACGAAAGACCTATACTGAGTAAAAACAAAGCAGCTATAAATGCAGTTAAACTAAATGGTTCAGGTATTGCAACACCAAACAGCATGACACTTAAAAATACAATTGGAACCTGAAGCATTCCACGAGTTGAGGCGCCTAATACCTTAGCCAGAAAAATAATATAATTCCTTGTAGGTGTCACCATAATTCTCCTTAGGTACCCTGATTTCTTGTCTTGAATCATACTTAGTGAGCTAAACATGCCTACAAACAACATTGAAGCTGAGAGTTGCCCTGATAGCAAAAATGCTATATAGTTATCGGTGTGAAAGAAACTTTCAAGGAATGATTTGGGTGCGTAAGAAAAGCTGCTCCCAAAGAACACTATCCACAAAAGTGGCTGAATAACGCTCAAAGCGATGATTGCTGGATTTTTGTATGTGTTTTTAACTTCCCTAATGTATAGTCCAATGAGTTGGTTTAACAGCCTCACCATTGCCATCCTAACTGCCTTAAACTTACCCCCTTGCCTTTGTATAAAATTGTTTATCTATATTCTCATCTACTTCATTGATGCGCATTCCGGTTAGCTCGAGGAATACTGACTCCAAATTGGGTTTCTCTATTCTAATTGATTTTATGATGTTTGGCTGAATATTGGTTATTGTGTTGATTAATGCCGGCAGAATGGTCTCTGCGTCTTTGACTTTGATAAATAATTTCAATGGTTTTTCCTTTTTGTCATCTTCCTCCTCTTCCTCCTTCTTGTCATCTTCCTCCTGCCTGATTTCTATAACTCCGTCAATATTTTTAATTACAGACAAATCAAAAAACTTGAAGAAATCAATTTCCAATAAATCGCCACCAACCATGGCTTTAAGCTCCTGGGATGAGCCCCTAGCTATTATTTTACCGTGACTTATTATGGCTAGGTTGTCACAGAGAACATCAGCTTCTTCAATATAGTGGGTAGTTAACAAAATAGTGACACCAAATTGTTTGTTTATTTTTTTTATTAGGTTCCAAAGCAGTCTCCTCGTATTCGCATCAAGTCCGATTGTTGGCTCGTCCATGAATAATATTTTGGGCTCATGAAGCAGAGCCATGGTTATTTCTAGTTTTTTTCGGGTGCCTGTAGAAAATTGTCCTACTTTTTTTTTCTCGTCTCCTCCATCCAATTCAAAATATTTCATCAAGGTGAATGCTTTTTCTTTCCACTTTTTTCCTAAATTGTGTAGCTTTGATTGAATCCAAATATTCTCCATTGAAGTGAGGGAATCATCCAATATTACCTCAGAAGAAACCCATCCGATAATCTCTTTGACCTTTGAAGAGTCTTTGGCCACATCGTATCCCGCTACAATGGCATTGCCGCAAGATGGGGTGGTTAGGCCAGTAAGCATTTTAATTATGGTGGTTTTGCCAGCACCGTTTGGACCTAACAAACCAAATATGCTTCCATATTTGATTTTTAGATCAATGTGATCAACAGCTAATTGAGAACCATATGTCTTGGTGAGTTGGCTGCATATGATTGCATGATCTATTTTGACGGATTTTATCTTATCATCCAAACTTACATCACCTGAGATGTTTTTGTTCTAGTTGAAAATATATTATGGTATCTTTATTATTGCAGACTGTAGTTTTATTTACCAAAAAATTAAACCGATCATCATGATTAAAAGTACGAATTATTGATCCAATAAATGGATATAAGCAGCAAAAATACTGCCTTGATGGTTGTAGGGGTATCGACCCATCTGCTCCGTTCAATTAGTGAAAGCCTATGTTATAATCACCATCATTTTGTATGTTTTCCTTATTTAATGCCAGAGCACATTCATAATGGAAATATTGTGTTGATTGCAATATGATGTCATTTTGTTCGTAAAACTCGATGAACAACAACAAAAAAAAACAAAGCAGAAAACCAGTATGGCTAATGCGGACAAAGAACCAGTTTCAAATAACAACAACAACTACTATCAAATGCTGCATACATCATCTTTATCCCCTTACAATTTTGTTTCCCTGCTAGTTTTGCTGTTGTTTTTGTGTTTTGTCTTCCCTGACGGAGTATTTTCTGCCGCGCCAATTTATGGCGTCTTCCTTTCCTGAACATATAATTGATGAAAGAAAAGCAACAAATACAAAAGCACCAGATAAAGGCAAAAATAGTGAGTAAAGAGGATTTTGAAACAAGACATACTTTAACTGTAAACAATTTGTCACTACCATCAATAATATGGATATAACTGTTATAAACAGTAAAACCATGTTTAAAGAATAATTGATTTTGATATTCATAATCGAAGCAGTAAATTCCAAGCCCGAATCGATTGTGACTGAGACAGGAACTATGATTAAAGGGATCAAGAGTAAAAGAGATGTTGCAAAAACCATCAAAGATGCCTTTATTTTCTCTTTTCTATACAATGGGATCATAAGCCTGCGCAATCCGTGCCATAAAGTAGGGGCATCCCTTGCCCATACCGCTTTTATGTGCTTTTCACCATGAAAGACCCGAAGCCTAAATCCATGCTCTTTGACTTTTCTTCCTAATTCACCATCCTCTATAACTTCTTCTCTGACTGATTTGTGAGTGCCTACATTTTCATACGCTTTTCTTTTTATTATAAAGAAGCTTCCAAAGAAATACCCTACCTTAGTTTTAGGGTTATTTGCCTTTAATGCAGAGTATCTCGCCAAAGAGAATGTCCATAGTATTGGTAAGGTTATTCTAGTCCAGAAATCAAGGGCCAATATTTTCGGTATTGCGGTAAGTGCGTCCAGTTCTCCTAACGATAAATGAGTAACTGCTAAAGAGATCATTGATACTGAGTGAGTGGTGTCAGCGTCGGTAAATAGGATAAGATCCCCACTGGATTTAAGATAGCCTTGATAGCAGGCCCAGTTTTTTCCAGTCCATCCTTCTGGTTTGGGTCCTGCGTCTACATGGATTATGTTAGAATGGCTGGTGCTGTATCCTTTAATTATCGTCCCTGTTTTATCTGAAGATGAATCATCAATGGCAATAATTTCATAATTTGGGTAATCTTGTCTTAGTAAACTATCAAGGCATTTCTCTATGTACTTTTCTTCGTTTCTTGATGGAAGGATTATGCTTACCATCGGAATAAGCATATCTTTGTAGGATTTATGGGAATGTAATTTTGGCACTTGTGTTATGGATTTAATGGAATAGATCAAAAAATATGTCCACGCAAAAAAGATGTTCGCTTGAATAAACAGCAGAGTTATCAAAAATACATTGGTGTAGTGGTAATAGTAGTCAACCATCAGCCGTGTATACAGTTAAATTTCTATCAATTATAGATATTTCTATCATTAACTGTTAATCGATTTTTTTATATCCAAAACCGAGGTGCTATGAATATGGATATAATAAAACTCTGCTACTAGTCAGTAACTGGATTTGTTGGGTCAATTATCTTATGCTATAAATAGCTTTTTGTAGCCTTTTGCGTGTGTTATATTTTGATCAACAGTATCTTTTGTATCCTCCTGGTGGCTCAAAAATGGAACTTTGGCCTTTGGGTATGGGAAATTATCATTTGGAGAAATAGTGGTAGGATCCCCGTTGTGTTATCTCTAAAACGTGATCAAACTGTAACAACAAATAGATGTGATGCAAAAACATGTTGCGAAATTTTGTCATGAATAATCCAAAGGTTTCTTTGTTTTCCATCCATATTGAAATCCATCAGAGTCATTCATATAGTCTGAACCAACTTAAACCAGGATTTTGTGGATAGGCTCACCTATAATTCGCTCTAATACACTCCTTTTTGCTGGTGTCTATACGGTGTTAATTTATGGATACGGGCTCAAATAGTGGCGTGATTTAGTCAAGACAAGTAAAGGATAGTCTTTTCTGTGTTTTTCGGGGAAATGGCCTGAAAATTCAAGTTTTACTTGATGTCATAGACAATGCATTTGTAAAGGGTAATGGCCGTGATAATGGGAACTAAGATTAATAATTAATGTGGCCAAAACACAGCCATCATTTAATCATTGTTACATAATCGTAATATAAAAATCGCAATAAACGGTTAGTAGATGGTGGGACTACCATTTAATCTTCCAACACAACTATACAAGCCATCTGAGACAGAGAAATGACGCTCTGAAAAACAAAAAACATATTAATTGGAGCCTTATATTTATGAAACCTCTAAGACTTGGAACGCTCTACCATCAACCTTCCTTTACATGGGGGACATGCACCTTCATATTTAGTCCGGCGGATGGTTAGGCTTTCATATGCAATATCCAAGGTTGTCATAGATGAATACGGCCAGCAGGAATTTTTAAGAAGGCTATCAGATCCATTGTGGTTTCAAGCATTTGGATGTGTTTTGGGATTTGACTGGCACTCCTCAGGGGTTACAACTGTGGTGACAGGTGTTCTAAAGCAATCAATCAGTGAAGATGTCCATGGAATATCAATTGCAGGTGGGAAAGGAAGGAGATCCACAGAAACAAAGCATGAAATTCCAAAACTTGCTGAAAAGCATTACAACCTATCTACTGCCAAAATAGATAACCTGCTATATGCCAGTAAAATGGCGGCAAAAATAGATAACGCTGCACTACAGGATGGCTATTCACTATACCACCATGCCATCATTTTTGACGAAAGGGGTAATTGGACGGTGGTGCAACAAGGGATGAATCCGGACACTAAGATGGCAAGACGGTATCATTGGATATCAGATAACCTAACGAGCTTTGTATCTGAACCTCATGCGGGAATCATAAGTGAACTTGAAAGTCAAGATACACTTAACATGACGTCGGTTGACTCTGTAGAAAATCAAAAACTATGCGTGGAACTAGCAAAAGGGGATATTCAAACCCTAAGATCCTCTGCATATAAAGTAACGGAAATGACCAAAACAAAAAGCACCACTTCGAATAACAACACATTGGATTGTTGGATTGCATCGACTGAAATTTCTGGTAGTAAATATGAATCGCCAGTTGGCAATAAGAATGAATGCCAACGCTTGGCTGATCATTATGAGATGCCTCGAAGACTTGACTGGAATGTATTTAAAAGAATTTATGACATCCAGCCTCAAAATTATGAGCAGCTAATTTCCATTCCAGGAGTTGGGCCGTCAAGTGTAAGGGCACTTTCCCTTATAGGGGAAATAATATTTGGAACCAAAGCGTCATGGAAAGATCCAGTTAAATTTAATTTTGCCCATGGTGGCAAAGATGGTGTTCCCTATCCGGTTGACCGCAAAACGTATGACAAATCCATCGGTTATCTGTATTCTGCAATTGATGGTGCGGAAATACAAAGGGAGGATAGGATTGGGGCTTTAAAAAAATTGGCAGACTATTCAGATGGATTGTTCAATAAAAAATAAAATAACGCTCCAATCTAAAACATGTGCTCAGGTCCTATTGCTTTTTTTTGTTGTAGGCATGAGGAAACCAAATATGAATATCGATATTCTCAATAATGTTGTCTGGTTTGTGTGTTTTGACAGGCAAACTAAATTTATATCGCAATCCAAAGGCACTCATCTGATTTTGTATCTGGCCAAACTGAATTGTTAAAGACCGCAAAACCCAAAAGGTGGGTATATGCCCTACCAATACATTCAGTGATGTTTGCAAAAAAATAAAACTGCAATTATGGTCAAAGCATTTCGCAGCCATCACATGGTGAGTGGATGGACTCCAAAATTTTCTTGTTTCATTTTGTCTTCAAAATTTAGATAACCTAAATGGTTTTTTATTTGATGCTTGTGACAAAGAACATGAGAAATGAGGATGAGAAGAGAATATAAAACATGGCCGCATTTCCGATATTAGCACTAGATGCGCCCTTGAGTGTGATTATTATATTATTGTCTTTTTTATGATTGCATGAGATTTAGTTTGTTAAAGGCTATTAAAAACACCCACAGACATCCGGCCAATAGAATACTGCATGTTATTGGATTGTTATTGTATGTTGTAGCAGTATTGGTGATCTCAGGTAGCCTTTCAAGTACAAATGTGAATCCATACACTAGTTTATTTTTATTTGTGGTGGCAATCGCCTTATTTCTCTTGGGGCACAAAATAGAGGGAAATGTCAGAGCTACGACATGGGTTGTGCTGTTCAAATACCTAAAGGAATGTATGAGAAACAGAAAAAAAAACTAAAGTGACATAAGAAAGATTGTGGTAGGATACCACACATTAAAACAGCACGTGGCCTAAAAATGGTGAACTCCTACCTTATCTTTTAGTTTTTGTTGCAGGTTTTTCTAAAAAGAAATTTGTTGTTTTGGTAAATCTGCAATTTGCATTCTTGTTTTTTTTAAGTTTTGGATATGCTGATTGGCGGCAACAGCAAAGTTATTGATTTTAATGACTGGTTTTGATTGTTAAATTATCAATGGATCTAAGTCAGAAACTATTGCTAAAACATGATAAAGAATCCAAAAGCATTTTGAGATTAAGGGATTGGGATCCAGATACGGATTTCGGTAAAAGCAAAAAAGATGTGGAGACGGAGTTGCCCTGTATTTTAAAGCATTTGTCTGAACTACAATACAGACTTTTTGCAGAAAACAGCAGGTCTCTTTTGATTATACTGCAGGGCATGGACACTTCTGGGAAAGATGGTACAGTCCGCAATGTTGTTGGTGCCCTAAACCCCCAAAGTTGTTACGTAAAGTCATTTAAGGTTCCATCCGAAGAGGAGCACTCGCATGACTATCTTTGGCGTGTTCATAAATCAATCCCTCCCAAAGGCCATATTGCTATCTTCAATCGCTCTCATTATGAGGATGTGATTGGCGTTCGCGTTGATGGTTTTATCTCAAAAAGCGATATTATTTTGAGGTATAGGCAGATAAATGATTTTGAGCGATACTTGTTTGAGAATCAAGTCACTATATTAAAATTCTTTTTGCACATCAGCAGAGATGAGCAGAAAAAGAGACTTCAGGATAGGTTAAAGGATTCAACAAAACATTGGAAAATTTCGGAAAGTGATTTTGTTAACCATAGAAATTGGGATAGATATATGGAGGCATACGAAGACGCATTGAGGCTATGCAATACCGAATGGGCCCCATGGTATATAATCCCTGCAAATGCAAAACATTTCAGAAATTTGGCTGTTTCACAAATTGTAGCCAATAAACTGGAAAACATGAAACCTGAATTTCCAGGCCCCAAATTGGATATCCCTAATTTTGTTTTTGATTAGGGAACACTTTCGTTTTGCAAAGTGGCCATGATGTAACAATCGACTTGGGAAACATCCATGTATATGTGTATGAGCATTATGTACAACCTTTCAACGGCATCATTTACATTACTCAAAGAAAAATACAGTTTTATTTTGATTGAATCTTTTATTGTGACTATAAACCATGATGATGCGTATATTTATTCATGTTTAATGTCGAGTTTAAATGTTGTTATTCCCAAATCCAGATTTTGGATTGGTGTTTCCATTGGACGGTACAAATACTAAACACTGGTAATCACCAATTTCTTAATAGAGTTTGTGCTATTTGCCGTAATGCTGGAAGAAATTGCGCGACACCCTAAAAAAGGGAAGAACTGGTAGGGGCAATAGAAAGAAATGCCTTAGGATTTCAAAGACTCCAGGGGAGGTTTTAGGCATTAAAAGAATCGAAAGCAAAACTCATTCTACACAAATGCTGCTGCCACTGCTGCTGCTGTCTATAGCCGTTAACTATGACAAATTAGCCCGTCTGTTTGCTTCCACTTTAACTAGGAATTTATACCACTAAATTGTTAATTTAAGGTTCATTGCATAAAAAAAGACCAATTGGCATCTCTGTTCTATCTATCCTAATGATTTTATATGGTGCTGTCTTTGAAGTCATCTCGGTAGCTAGCTTTTGGTTATTTGGAGAGTGGTGGGTGTTTGGTCTGATACTGTTTATTGTCGGGACGCCTTTTGCGACTGTTTCTATTGCTTTGGGTTTTGGTCTTTGGAAAGGAAATAACTGGGCTCGAAACATAACGATAGTATTGATATATTCTGAAATTACGTTAGTTGTGTTTTCGGTGATTGGGATCAACACCATCATGCCTTTTCCTTTTTCACTCCATCTATATGGGGCATACAGCCTTATCCCCATACTATACACAATAGGCAAAGATATACTAAGTTTATACTATCTCTCAAAACCCAATACCAAGGCCTACTTTGGCCAAATCAAGAAATAAACAAAAGAGTTAAGGGTGTTGGGAAAGCAAATCCAAACTTTTCTAATTTAAACACTGTTGGGATGTATCTTTCATTGCAAGTGCAATAAGGTCTACAATGCTTTTAATGGGCTAAAACATCCACTATAACCACTAAGAGCTGGTTTGCACTCCGATAATGTTAACAAAGGCAAAGGTTTCTTAACAATTTTTTTCTGTCACCTTTTTCAAGAAATCAGACTTTTTGAATTTGCTATGGCGAAAATCTGTTTAGGTTTCCATAATGTAATTTAAAAGGAAATGGAACATATACATCAAAAGCCACCTGTATTTTCTGTTTGATGTACTCTAGGACAGCACACAAATCCAACTATCGCCTGTTAAAATTTGAAAACAAAACTGATAAAATATCTAAAATGTGGTAGTATTAAATAGTATCTTAATACTCTAGTTGCATTGAAGGATTTAACTGTAACAATGATTATAGAGAATACTAGCGAGAGGGTTGCTGACGATAGCAGCAATGACAATTCCACCGCATGGTTTTTATGGACAATTTCGGTAAAGTCCATCCCTGTTAACTTTATGGATTATATTGAATCTGTAATATATTATCTTCATCCAACATTTTCACAAAATGTAATAAAGGTTGTAGATAGGGAAAGTAATTTCCTATTAGTATCAAGAGGATGGGGGGAATTCAATATAAGGGTTGAAATAATTTTAAAGGATAAGAGAAGAGCATTGTTAAATCATTGGCTGTCTTTGGAAGATGAAAATGGGATAAAAAAAATCCAAACAAGAGTCAATCTAAAAGACAATGATTTCAAAAATCCAAAGATAAACCTAACCAAATAAGACTTGACCCATATCCATTTTGTTACTCTACATTTAATCGATGATAAATAACAAATATCATGAAAATGTTTTATTTTTTGTTTTGTCTAAAGAATACTGAATAGATAAAGAGGAACAACGGGAAGTTAGTAGTAGAGTATCTGATTATCAAATATCCGAAAAGAATATATCCAAATACAAATCGTTTGGTTGTCAAGTTAGTTTCATAAAAGGGAAATGTTATATTGATTTCAATCTCTTTTCAGATAAATTGTTGAATCTGTATTATGCATCTCTCTTGTTTGTGTTTTTTTGTTTGGCAACAAAATTGAGTTTAAATTTTATTCTTATGGGTGTGTGTTGTTGTCTTGCTTTGTTTGTCCTTTGATAATTTCTAATTACTGAACAAATCATACAAACATCACATTTTGCTCTTTAAGCATTTTAGCTATTGCATAACCTACTGCTTTGTCATGTATGGTGGGTCTAACAAGTCCTTTAGTTGTTACATAAGACTGAATTTCTGTTAGTGGTAGCCATCATATCCTATAGAATTAGCATTATCTCGTTCCCATAATTTCAGGCAAATAACGTCTGGATTGATTATTGCTGCTTAAGGCGCAAATACGATTAGATATAAAAGGGTACAGGCAATACATAGGTAATACATTGCATCAATCTACGATTCTTTTCTCTCTTTTCTGGATATGATGCACTACAGTATGGAATATTGTATTATTTGTTATAAAAAGATTGATATTGGCCATTCAAACCGAAGGTAATCCACAAATGAAAACAGAAAGGGATATGCTAATTACTCAGGCCTCCTCTATTTGTGATTAAGGATTATATTGTCAAAGGGAAAACGCATCGTAATTCTTGGTGCAGGGTTTGGAGGATTGGCTTGTGCAAACCTGTTGCGAGAGAGTCTTTCTTCAGAGCATCAAATTGAAGTTTTTGATAAGAAAGACTATTTTATGATGGGTTTTGTAAACCTCTGGATATTAAATGGGAAAAGAACAATTGAGGGTTCTAAAACTCCACTAAGCAACCTAAAGAGCAAGGGGATTTCATTTTTACAGGATGAAATAATATCAATAAACCCTGCAGAGAATGTAATTACAACAGTAAGCCAAAACCATGAATATGATTATTTAGTAATAGCATTAGGAACAGAATACGCCCCTGAGAAAATCCACGGTTTTGTAGAAAATGGTGGATTCAACCTCTATGAGGTTGAGCATATTCCACAATTGAGAAAAGAGATCCTTGCATTGAAACAGGGAAGGATAGCGATATGCATAACAAGCTATCCATACAAATGCCCGCCAGCACCATATGAGGCATCTTTACTCATAAGTGATATTTTGGTAAAAAACGGGACAAGAAATAATGTTGGCATTGATGTGTATTGTCCTGCATCAATTTCATTGCCCGTCGCAGGACCAAGGGTAAGCCAGGATGTGATTGATTTGCTTGATAAAAACCATATATATTTCCATCCATCACATAAACTGAAAACTGTAACTGATAGAAATTCCCTAGAATTTGAGTGTGCTGGCAACGGAAAAGAATGTGTGGATTACAGCCTGTTGATAGGTATCCCGCCACATGTTTCACCACTGGTGGCAAAGCGTTCTGGGTTTATTAAGGATGGACAAAATTGGATAAATGCTGACAGGTTTACCTTGAGGACAGAACATGAAAATGTTTTTGCAATAGGGGATATAACGGAAATCAAAGTTAATCAGGCGGTATCAATCCCAAAGGCAGGGATATTTGCTGAGGGACAGGCAAAGGTAGTTTCCGAGCAAATTGTAGGCCAGATTAGAGGTAAGGCATGCAATTCTAAATTTGATGGAAAAGGCTTTTGCTTTATGGAAACAGGAGAAAGCAAAGCCGGATATATAGACACAGACTTTTATAATAAAGAAGGTCCGGTTACAAGCCTTTACCCGCCTTCTGAAGGTTCATACAGAAAAAAAATTGATTTTGAAAAAACCAGAGTAAAAGATTGGCTGTTGCCTTTACCATGAAGGGGGTAAATCTTTTTTTCGTACTTTTGCAATAAATGTGTCTAAATATATTGTGAATCATAAAATTATAAAATTGTAGGGATTTCGTGGTGATTGATGGTGGATTGGAAGAACTATATCTTATTGATCGTTTTCTCTATCCGTTTCATTTAAAGTTGGCTCATCACCATCATCATTTGCGCCGGGAACTATATCTTTTGCTAGTTCATCAGGAATTTTTTTCCTGTATCTTTTAGACAAATCCTTAGGTTTGTATACTGCACCCATTATGATGTATAGTCAAATGAAAATAATAAACTTGACCTTTCAAATCATATTTGAATGCCTGTGGGTATGTTCTTTTCTGTTCTGTTTTGTTTTTGTCATCATCATCTTTTTCTAAAATTGGGCGAACTGATCCTAAATCTGTGAGATCGGATGATTTTTTTATATTGGTTTCCAATGTGCGATTCCATAAAGTTATGAACTGATCTTTTTTTCATTGAAATGATTGTTACTTTTTTTTGTATGTGTAATCAAAATTAGCGATGCTTGAATTTATGATTTTGCAAAAGTATGATGGATTGTGTTGCGCAATCATGTTTAATGTTTAACTTAAAAAATACTCTATGGTATTTGAAAATATTCAAATTGAATGCCTGATAATTGAGGCAGTGGAAGATTAATCGTCAAAGATCATGTTGTCAGATAATCATGAAATCACGGAAAAACATGGCGTCAATATCTGCAAATTTGGCCTATGCACATTGTTGTTTAAATTTTTATATTGTGTTCTATTGAATGGGTTGAAATTGCCTATCGTTTACTATAAAAAGTAAATTGATTTTGGTTTCAACCTGAATAAATGAATTGATGTTCATACCACAAAATAGCAGTGTATGATTGAATTGGCGCCCTAAATGCATTAATAACCATATAAAGGCGATTTACAAGGTAAATATGTGAATTATAATAATAACAATATCAACAAAAAATCTAAAATTATTGGGGTATTGGAGAGATTGGGGGAGCAGTCCAGGCTTGAACGGATGGGGGCGGAAAATGTTGCTGAAAAAGACTTGATGCTCGCAATTACGGAAGACACCGGAAAATTTCTCAGCATATTGCTAACATCCATGAATGCGAATAATGTTCTGGAAATAGGCACCTCTGTTGGTTATTCTACCTTGTGGTTTGCGCTTGCTTTGTCTCAAAATGAAAATGGTATGCCGCATAAAACAAAAAAAAACATTATCACTATTGATAATGACAGATCAAAAATCATGAGGGCACAGAAGAATTTTATTGACGCAGGCGTCTTTGAGATGGTTAATGTTGTAGAAGGCAATGCTGTTGATATCCTTCCTCAGCTATTGGATAGTCATAACGCCAATTCAAATGGTGGATGCGATTTATTTGACTTTATTTTTTTTGATGCTGACAAAGACAATTTAACCAATTATTTTGATATGTCTTTACCGTTGTTAAAAAAAGGGGGATTGATTGTAACGGACAATATTTTATCTCCTGAAGAGTATCGATTAGTTATGTCTAAATTTGTTAAATATGTAAGAAACAATGAGTCTGTTTCTTCTGTGACTGTTCCGATAGGTTACGGTGAGGAAGTCACCGTAAAAACGAAATGATCCGACTTTTTTTATCCTGTTGGGAAAAAACCAATCTGATGATACACCAATATTGGCATAATGCAACATGGCCGTATTGAAAACTTACTTGGTATCTTATTCCATTGGCCATATGGGATTTGTCTTTTTCATTGCCTAAAGCCTTCCCTATCTGGAGGTCCTGGTGTTCGTTTGCCATGGAATTTCCATTTTTCATCTCTGTGATGCAGCTCTTTTGCCATAACATAAACCAGCACATCCGTCACTTTGCATTATCTACTTACACAATCATTGTTTGTTCTAAACACTGCTTTATCCAAATCCCAAATCTTAAAGTTTGCGATGTATTTGCCGACTTTGGAAATCACTTGTCTATCGTAACAAACAATAGAGTTCCAATCATTATCTTGTGATACTTAAACGGACGGTTATTAGGGCCATCTTTCTCCAGTATGGATTAGTTTATCCAAGAATCATCTGCCAAAATTATGTGTATAAGTGTATCTTTCAACGATAACCATTCAGTCCCATGGTTTTTCTGTCATATCCTGCCATGTCAACTTCTGGAAAAAAATAACGTAATTCTGCCATACCATATGAGATTATATTGATATATCCACTTAAAGTCTGAGGGCTCCTATAACTACTAAATATACATATGCAGCAATAAAGAAAAATATTTTGTATTTTATTCTTTTATACCCTATTTTGCAGAATGTTAAATGTTTGCATATTTTCCCTTATTATGTTTTTTTATGGACCTGCTCTGATTTTAACTCTATTGGCAATTCGAATCTAAATGTGGCGCCTTTTCCATCCACATTGTTTTCCGCCCATAACTGACCACCATGGGCCTCTACAATACTTTTTGAAATATACAATCCAAGCCCGTCGCCCTGAAAAGACTTTGAAACAAACTTTGTGAATAGTCGTGGAAGTATTTCTTTGTCTATTCCTTCACCATTATCTTTTATAGAAACAACAATTGTTCCCTTGATTCCTTTAGTGTCTTTGTTCGATTTCTTGTGTTCCACAACTATGGAAATGACGCCTCCATCCTTTTGGGGAATAAACTTGATGGAGTTGTTAATTAGATTTGTTTCTCTTGTATTACGTTAACCATTAATAATTTTGTACCTGCATCCCCTCCTATTGAAAAAGCAAGTGTTAAATCAGCAATGGCATAAAATAAAACGATTGGTGTTTTATAATTGCTGGCTTTATACCATGAAAAGAATTTGAAGGATATTATTCCCATAATTATTGTAGCAAATATTGAACTGACTGCAAATACTGTGCGAGAAAAATAATGACCCGGATTGCCAAAGATGAGCATTACCAGTAGTATTGCAAATAGGGAAAACTGAGTTATAATGACTGACCAATGCATTATATTGCTAAACCGGGATTTGCCTCTGATCTCTTTACTCACATTATGAGCATATTCTAGGGAGAATTATTGATCCTATCCCATATCCGATGGACATGGTTAAAATAAACATCAGACCTTTTGAAGTATCATTGTACGGCAAAAAGCTGCCGTGTCATAAGCAAATCAATAATCACAAGAAAAATTATGGATATTTCTATTGCTATTGGTGCCTTCCTCATGCCCATAAGTGACAATGGTCTTAAATTCAAGATAATGCCTAACTATCATATATAAATAGAATATATTATATCTTTAACTTTTTATTCACATAAAAATCTTGTATTAGAGGAAAACAGTAAAAAATTACTTTTTATTGTTATTAAATAAATTAAATTGAATTTTATGAAAAATTTATGGAGCCTTTTTGTACTTGCTAGATGTGATTCCTTGAAAAATGGAAAACATTTTATAATAAAAATAAATGCTTATTGTTTTATTGAAACACCTTTTATAACAAAATAGCAAATAGGGCAAAATTGGAAGAGATAATCTGTCCTATATCCTTCCCAATCATATCCTAGATTTATTACCCTATCTCACCATAGTTATGATGTTGGATGGCAAACTCCGAGATAATATAAAAAGAGGCTCTAGAGTAAAAGTGATACAAAAAGTTGATCAAAAAACTGGTAATGTAACTGAAGGTGTTGTAAGGGAAATATTGACCAACTCCAAAACTCATCCTCATGGAATCAAGGTTCTGTTGGAGAATGGGGTTATTGGCAGAGTCAAAGAGATAGTTGAAGTATCGGATATAAAGTAAAATAAAAAGTGTAAAAAGAAAGAGTATCCCATTTTACTTTGGCTTTTCGCTGTATGGTATATAATTTTATCCCATCAGGATGAGTAAACCCTAATGTGTTAATCCTGTATAATCATGTTATTATGGATATTGGGTAACGCTAATCTTTAATTTCGCATCCTTTTTGATGTCTATTTCAATTATTTAGTGAATACTGTCAGCATAGTCAAACCAAATAAAATCACTTAAATGAAAAACTGCATTTATATTGACATGCTTTTAACTTTAACTTGTTGTTTTATTTTTATAGGAGGAATAGACATGGCAGATGACTCTAATAAAAAAACAAAAAAATAATGTGCCAAACATGAATTCAAATCAAGGAAATGCCACAAATTCTCCTTGGGGGCTCCTTCTGATTCTTATCTCAATATCTATTATGGTAATGTATGTAGAAACAATGCCGCTTCCTGCCATACCTGATATAAGAGAATTTGGTTTGACTTATAGTGCATCATCTTGGGTTTTTACATCTTTTATTATTTCTGCCTTAATATCGACAACAATGGTGTCAAAGTTATCAGATATTTATGGACGAAAGTTGATTCTTTTGATCGTTTTAGCAATTTACATAACAGGTATCATTGGTGGTGCATTAGCTGATAATGTTTTTATGCTGATTGTGTTTCGAATTGTCCAAGGAATTGGGATGTCCATCTTCCCATTGTCTTCACTATTGTCCAATCCCAGTTTCCAAAAGATGGAATTTCAATCGGTCAAGGGACTTTGGCTTCTATGTTTGCTTTTGGGGGAATACTTTGGTTAATTGTCGGCTGTAACATAACGCATATTTTTGGATGGAGGATGACCTTCATCTCTATACTTTCATTTGAAGTTATTGTAACCATTATAATAAAATATTTTGTAAATACTGAACATGACACCCCTATTGGAAATAGGGTAAGAAACTCATTATCGCCTCCAACGACAAATAAACATATGCAAAAAAGAGGTGTTCATCCAAACTTTTCGTCGGATGTTGACGTCAAGGGCACTTTTGTCCTATCCGTAGCAATCACCTCATTCATACTTGAACTTACACTTGTAGAGTCCGAAAGAAACCCATCGGATACAATAAATGCACCAGTAGCTCAAATCTCCTTTTTTGAAACAAGTATTATATCTATTTTTGTTTTTATAGTTGTTGAAAGGAAATCTCCGAAACCTCTTATCGACCTCAAGTCAATAACATTAAAGCCAATATTATTGACAAATGTCATTGTTCTAATATGGGAATATTTACATTTGGTATTTTTCAGTCTATACCAGTACTGGTTAGAACCCCATTACCAATCGGCATTGGAGGAAACGCGTTAGATGTTGCATATATGACAATTCCATTCTCAATCATATCTTGATATTTGGACCCACGTCAGGCTTTATAATAACAAAAATCGGATCCTCTAAGGTAATTTTGACAGGCAGCGTGCTGACAACTGTGGGCTTTATCAGTATTTTAATATTGCACTATGATTCTTTACAGATTGCAGTAAACATTGCAATATTAGGACCCGGCTTATCATTATTAAATGTGGGTCAAATCAATATCAAAACCGCCTCTACACCCTTTGAATATATTGGCATATCATTTGGAATTAATACGCTGTTTCGATTCATGGGATCTGCTATTGGCCCTGCTTTCGCAGGAATGTTTATGCAGGCGAATCAAACAATTGCCAATTCTTCTTATGATGCCAATATTGTTTCTTTTCAACCTGCTATGCCTTTTGTAAATATATTTTTTGTATGTCTATTTTGTCTGCTGTTACTATATATTTATCTGTTATTTCTAAAAGGTAAATGATAGCAATAATAGCAATAATAGAATTGGAAAAGAGACCTTAACATTGATGTCTCATCCTTATCAAAATTATCATAAACTTTTCACTCAATGATTGTTTAAAAACTTAAACCGTATTAATTAAATACAAAAAGTATTTTTGAGGTAATTCTCTAGATTTTTTATTGGAATGATTCTTTCTATTGAAATCATTACTACATTTTTGAATTATGGATACCAACCATTATAATAAGCTTTAATTGTTATGGAAAGTTAAGCATACCTATGTCAAAATTGCAATTATGCGACAACTGTCAAAAAGGCAATCATCACTCTATGCAACACATTGAAAGATGTAACTGTAGGTGCTCTGACACAATTCAAGACCAAGGGAACCCAACTTAAATATACAGGCCAGGTATATATAAAATGAATATTTGTTAAACAAATATGGATTCCATACAATTATCTTGGAATTATAATTTTGTCTAAAAATGATTATTAGGGTGTATCAAATAGATTGCCACAATGCTTTTGTTATAATTGGCTGTGACACGAAATTTTCAAATTGACAAGTATAACGTATAAGGTGCCTTAACAATAATAATAAAAATTGCAATTATGCAGAAAACTATTGCCAATATGCACAATCAATACAGTGCGTGCTATTTATTATCGAGTTTTGTTTTATAAAAACAAGTGATTCTCAAACTTATGGATAAACTGCCATTGCAAATTCATCTGACTCCTCTTCGGCTATATCATTGATAGATATTTTACTCAAGTCTATTCTGTAGTAATCAAGTTTATCTGGATTATATTTCTGCACTATTTGTATGATCTCACCCTTGCTTCTTCTTTTCATTATCACATTCCTATGGACGTATCCGGTTACGTATAAATAGCCTCTCTTTTTTGCTTCAATCAGAAAATTCATTCTAAGGAGGTGACCACCAGTTGATCCCCAATAACCTGGCTTTATACAAATCCATTCCATATATGCCGTATTTTTCTTTCCATAATTCTCATCAAATGTCCCCCGCCTTAGATTTTGCTTCTCAATCGGTCCTCCCTTTACATATCCAACTATGGCGTCATTTTCATATGCATTATTGTTCTGTTCTGCAATGTTGATGGTATTTACTATCTCGTTCCCATTGCCCTTGTTATTGTCATCATAGTCATTTTGGCTGTGATGATATTTTTGCCCTTTTTTTATTCTAAGGGTGATTAGAATAGTATTTGGATTGGAAAGCGAAGATAGAAAATGCTGTTCTCCTCTCTTTAGTGGGATTGGCAGTTTGTTATATATATTAAGGACACAATTTCTTACCTCGGGATCAAGATTTGATACTCTATTCTCATTGTTATGATCATTTGCAATGTTCTCGACTTTACAAATAAAACTAATTTCCCTCGTTTTTGTCAAACTCCTTATCTTCTTTTCCTCTTCGTAAAGTTTTTGAAAAGATTCTATATTGTTAAAGAAATTCTCTTTTAATTTATCCGGTAACCCTTTTAACACAAATTGTAACATTTCATTTTCCTGTTTTATGGCATCAAAAAATTTCACAGACTCCTCGTTTATGACAGATGGATGCCAGCCTAACGCATGTGCATTACTTCTGGCTAATTTATTTGCATATTCAAAGTCCCCCAACGCATATCCTGCCATGCGCTCGCATACAGACAAAAACCATCCAAGACGAATGTAATGCTCAATTCCCTTTGAATTGGTATCTTTGTCATTACCTGTCTCATTATATTTTTTATCTTTGAATTGGTCTTTGGTTGAAAGCAAGTCCTCAATTCTTTTCAATGCATTTTTTGCTATTTCTCCCTTGAAAGGATATGCAGTTCTATATATAATGGCAATAACAATATCTATATCAATTCCTATAATGTCGATAAACTTTATTATTACTGGATCATTTCTTAAAAACCATTCCACAGATTCCTCATTTGGTTTGTCAAATTGTTTTGCTGGGTCATAATCATGGAAGAGTGCTGAAACAAAAAGATATTTTATATCTTCCATGGTAAAAGAGATTTTGTCTACGTTGTTTTGCCTAATGTGGTTTTTAGCTGAAAGCAGCGTAAAATATGTGGCCTCTAGCTCATGATCTATGTTGTGGTATCCATAATAATCTTGACCAAGACCTTTCTTTGAGAACTCTGAGACGGCATGCCTAACTATCTTTTTTACCCATTTTTTTTCTAAATTCATTTGCGAGGCAAGATGGATTATTTTATCCTTTAGTTCTGATTCCCTGGTATACCCTGCATTATACTTTAGCCACCATGGCAATAATTTAACTCTCTGATACAATTCGTTCCACAAAGGAGGGGGTTTGGCTAATGGATTTTCTATCATATCAGTATCTGCTATATGTCGATTACCTTTATTCAACCCATTTCCAAGATTTTTGGTAAATGATGAGGGTAATCTAATCAATTAGTATACCTATAAGATGTTATAATTGTATTTAAGCATTAATATTTGAAAATTTTACATACTATCTAATAAAACAATAGAGAATATTGGATATCTTTGGAAATAAAATTAATAAAGTAATTATGATTTGTTAAGGCGTAATCCATAACTTTAATCTAAACAGTTTCCATTAATAATTCGTAATTGAGAGGGAATAATGATTTTATCCATTCAACTAAAATTGTTCCTTTAGGCCTGCAATGCTGCTATGCAATATAGGCTGATGCGAAAAAAGACAGATCCAAAATATCCGTATACGTTTTTTTTCGATAATGATACACATAATAATACATATGGGCATTTTGTATCATGTCCCTTTTTGTTTGTCTCATGGGCTTGCCTAGAAGATTAAATCAATATAAATTACAATAGTTTATTAGCATTAGGCTAAATATATAATAAAATTGAATGATGATGCGAATGGACAAGAAAAAGGCTTTTCCAAAATTCTACTTGCTATAGATGGCTCAAAACCTTCAATGGATGCGGCAGAAGACGCGATTGAGATTGCCAAGAATAATAAATCTCAACTAATCGTAATACATGTGATTGATTTTTACAAATATCCTTATTTGTTATCTTCAACTGTTTTGGCTCCAACCTTTGGTTCCCACAGATTTGATGAAGATAAAAAGAAAGCGGAAGAATGGATAAATTCCGTGAAAGAAAAATACATTCAAAGTAATTCTATTGATAATGGCGATGCGGATACTAAAAACTTTAAAACTGAAATTATTGAAGGTAAAACATCTGTTGCAGCGACTATAGTGGACTATGCCGAATCGAAAAATGTTGATTTAATTGTGATTGGTAGCAGGGGGGTAACAGGATTTAAGAAGATGTTGGTTGGTAGCGTGACTTCAGACGTTGTCAAATATGCGCATTGTTCGGTATTAGTCATAAGGTAGGAATACTTATCCCTTGATACGGTTTCCTTGAATTCTATGTTACTGCTTGATGTAAATATGTAATCTGTTGCAGAACCTGTTTTACTTTGTATTGGGTTTCTTTGTTGGAGATGGTTTAATCTATTGCATTAGATTACAACCTTACATGTGAATGAAGCCTTTGGAAATTGTTTTTTTTAAACGATGCCAGTTAACACTTGATTAATGTGTGGTTTGGCGCATAAATATTTCTATCATATGATGAAGATGAGTAAACACCACCTTATTGCACTGTAATTTAATAGGGTTCTTTTGGTGGTAATTTTTGTTTATTTATTGACTGTGTGTTTTCGTCATAATCGATTTTTTCCTATATTCAATTGCAATTAGTTGAAACCTGTCGTGTTATAATAGCCCTTTACAAAATGTTTTGTGAAACATGTTATATGATTTCCTGACTTGGGTTTTATTGTTTGATAAAAAAATTAACTAGTATTAATTAAGCTTATTTTTATGGTGGAGGCGAATTCTCTTCTTCTTCTTCACTTAGATCGCTATCGCTTAACGATCTGTCCATATCATAATAGTTATCATTATCACCCAAATTTTCTTCACGATGAATCTTTTCTATTGCCTTATCTTGATTTTGGATATCTTCACTCATTAACTAAAACATATGAAACAAAGTATAAAACATTGTATTTGGTTTGCTTAAAGTGATGCAATAGCTATTAAGGTATATTGCGTTATGTCTTTTGATGAATCAAGACAATTATATTCTCATCGCAAATCAATTAATCAAAAGGTAAAAGACGGCATGTTTAGTGAAAAATTTAGTTTACGAAAGACTTTTGCAGAGAGTTATAATCCATTATGTGTTGGGAACCCTGGGCCTCCAAAATTATATGGGACCCGGAAAGTATCCCAACTGACAGGGGATGTGGATCCTGAAACAAACAAAAAGACCCTAAACCAAACATCATCAAAATACGGTGTATATGGAACTGACTTAGGAGTTTCTTTTCCATATAATGGGAAACTTTATTTTCTTTTTGGTGATACCACAAGAAGAGGGCCATCAGAAGGGTTACCTAAATCAGCTATGCCTGGGGCCCCTTACAACGAAGATGAAACCGATTATGATGCCATAGCATATACAACAAGTGATCGTGCATATGATGGAGTTTCACTTGTATTCAATTCGAGTCCCCCACTTGTTGATGATATTTCCCAACTTACAGCAGAGCACCCTATTGAAGGCATTACAATAGGTGATGATATGTATGTATTTTTTGTTACTGATTTGAATCCAAATAGAAGAATTCTGCCACGGCGGTCAGTTTTGACAAAATCTGCTGATGGAGGGTATAATTTTGGAAACTCGCTGTATACTCTATCCACCGACAAGTTCATCCATATTTCAGCGCAAATAATTGATAGCGATAAAATTCAGGGATTGCCAAAAACTACAGGCAAAGGCCTGCTTTTGTGGGGAACTGGAAAGTATCGTCAAAGTGACATTTATCTTGCCTATGTGCCTTTAGATGAGATTGAAAACCTATCCTCGATCAGATACTATGCTGGTTTTAACAAAGACTCAGGCAAGCCAATTTGGCAATCAGATGAATCCTCGGCCATACCTTTGTTTTCAGCTAGTTGTATCGGTGAGTTATCAATTAGGTGGAATTATTATCTTGACAAATGGATTTTGCTTTATAACTGTGACTTGTGCAATACAAACGGTATTGTTGTTCGCCTCGCAGATGACCCATGGGGACCTTGGCATTCCACAAAGATTGTATTTGACCCTGCTGACGGTTATAGGCGCTTTGTACACAAACCAGGACAGGACAGCCTTGTTGATGAGGAAAGAGATGATCAGACCAATCCTTTTGATTTAGGTTATGGGTACGGACCTTATCAAATGGCTCCGTATGCTACCGGTGTAAAGGGGCGTTACACAAAAATATACTTTACACTATCTACCTGGAATCCCTATCAAGTAATACAAATGTCTGCAATTATTCTCAGTGAGAACGAGGAAAAAAACCCTTTGCTCTATGCTAAAGATGCAAACGATAGAAACGATAGAAAGTATGCCTATGTTTCAGTATTCTTGGCCCACCTTGCAAATACGAAAAAAATCAATTTCCATGACCCTTTTGGTAACAATCCGTTTATTGCAGATCATATAGAATGGGCACAGTTTCATACGCATTTGGAATTACGAAATGAGTTGAAAACGAAGGTAAGTCAACTAATTTCTGGCCTTGCTGCCGATATAGATAAAGCTGACGTTTATACTGCTATTACCTCATCCGTCGTCAGATTAGGGTATGACTATAACCTATTTAATAATGTTGTAAATGCCGATGTGTATAGAAGATGGGCATTAGATGCTGTCCACACAGGAAACAAGGAATTGCTGATAGAGGAAATAAACCAAAGGATAGATTCAGAGCGATTTTTGCCAAACCATGATTATCTTTGCTATGCATATAGCTCTGTAGATCCAAATGAGTTCAAATATGCCCGAGTAAGTCTTTTGCAAGCAAAGCTCGCAGAATCTATTAAAATGAAATGGGATTTACAACACCAGGGGACATTGGATTGCAATTACTACATTACATGGGCCAGGTTCAGATCCATAGAAGAATTGCGTAATGATCTTGTATCTAAATTCAAGCAGATGGTTATCAAATTCTCTTCTTCTGATGACGTTGCTAATGCCTATGAGGAGATAAGGAAAGCAATAGCGAATCTCTCGGATACGGCAATTGATGATAAAAAAGTTTCCAGCAACGATCAATGGATACTGTCAATGATCAATGCCAATGAAAAGGATGTTGTCATAAGAGAAATGTCTAAACATATCTGTAAGGATAACTTTCTTGTCTCAATTCCCACCAATAACATCTCATTATAGTATTTAATTTCTATATTTTTTATTTGATTGTGGCATAGTGAATACTATAAAGGTAATTATCAATCAATTGCTCTGCCAAAGTTTACAATTGACTTTCTTCTTTTACGATCTCTACAAAAAACAAAATAATTTGACTGTGTGTATTTCATTGAAAATTGTGCAATCCTAAAAAAAGTAGACTCGCTACAATTGTCTCGATTTGTTAAATATGTATTGGCTAGATTTCCAAAAACCATTTTTCAGGTTTAAATTTTACGGTGTTTCATGTATAGGACAAATAACTCGGTATTTGCCAGTTTGCATAATTTCTACAACAATATCTAATACGGAAAGATATTGTTGAAACAGGGCTGCTAATGTTTTTTTTCGTCTAGTATTATGACTATTCATATAACATTCTGTTTTATCGATTATAGACAAAAGTCCTAAACAAATTAAAATAGATCATGCATAGATTTCTGTAACAATGCAATCGACTTAAAGTTTTACAACCCAAACGAAAAGTAAATTCACTGCATTAAGTAACTGATCCCATGAAATATGATTTTTCAGATAAGGTTATTGTAATAACAGGAGGGACAGGCGCTTTAGGGAGAGTTTTAACAAAATCTTTTTTGAATTACAATTCTAAAACAATAGTCGTTACTTATAGATCAGAAAAAGAGATGCTGGAGTTAAAAACAGAACTGGGTAATTTGCCGGGACAGCCATTAAACATATCCACCAAAATAGAATTCACAAAAGTGGATGTAACGAGAGATGACGAAACAAAGAGATCAGTTTCAAATATTGTTGAAAGGCATGGTCAAATTCATGTATTAATCAACGTAGTTGGTTCATACATTGGAGGTAAAAGCGTTACACAGTTAGATGAATCGGAATGGGATAAGATGATTGGCACTAACCTAAAATCTGCATTTTTAATTAGCAAACACGTGATTCCTGTGATGATGACAAATAATTATGGAAAATTGGTCCATATTGCTTCTAAAACCGGTTTAGTGTCCAATGGGTATGATTCTGCTTATGCTGCATCAAAGGCGGGGTTGATTAGGTTTGTAGAATCAGCATATCGGGAAGTGAAGAAATCAAATATTAATATAAATTGCATATTGCCCACAATATTGGATACAGAGTCTAACAGAAAGGAAATGCCTAATGCGGACTTTTCAAAATGGATAAAGTTAGAGGACCTGTCCAAAGTAATTTTGTTCCTTTCCTCAGATGATTCAAAAATAATAAATGGTGCTGCGATACCTGCATACGGTTTACTTTAAATAAACCCAACATTGTTTGTTGAGAGCAGAAATATAGTATGTTATAGAGGGCAAATGGTACTTTATTATTGTTATGAATCCTCTTTCATTTGAGTTTATTTGTCTCAATAAATTATTTTTCTTTAGATTCGTACTGTCAAACAAAGTTTTTCCTAATGGCGGATATGTGTTATTGATAACCTGTTTGCCTATTCATTATATTGGTTGTCTTTATTCCGTTTGTTTTTGTTTTCCTTTAGATTGTTTATTTCCCTGATTAATTCTTTGACATACTCTTTGATATCCTCCTGATTGTTTAAGTCAATGTCTTTGTATTTTGAATTGTGGATTTGCTGATCCTTAGGAATCGTTTGTATCTTTTCTTCTAATTCATCAAGCAATTGTCTAATGGAAGTTATTATGCTCTCCATTCATTTAGATAGTCACAACATAATTAAAAATGTTACGCAGTGTAACATTGTGTAATATTGATTATCAGCAATATTTTGCATTTTGATACGTTGGGGCTGACCCTATTACGGTGATTATTTCATTTACCTGATGATGCTATTTGTGAGAGAATAATCTTAAGCGATAGGACATGATATTGTTGGCATTTACAGACATCGTATTTTTAGTGATTCATCTTTGGGTGGTGCTCATTTGTGAATCTATTGATTATCCGTAAAAAAATGTCAATTTCCTGGCACTCATTAATTAAAATTATTTAAATTATTTGCATTATTGTGCTTTGTTTGCGAAATAATGCTATTTAATTTTGTCATAGCAATGTAGATTATGATAATTACTATCAAGTTAATGTTGCCAATAGTGTAAAAAACATCAGAAATTTTATATCCGACGATAACGTGTATGTTATTAATCGCCAAAAAAATGACAAATAACCCATTATCAAGAATGACAATTGATGGTTTTCCTTGCATTCTTAATATGGCTTATAATATGATGATTTATTTGTCTCACCCGCTGATCGCACTTTTATTATATTTTCGTCTCGGAATACGTTTTTTGGGATATATGGGGTAAAACAGGAGTTGTCATTTGTCTCTTAATTTTTCATCTCTTTTTCATAACCATGAGATTACTTTCAAATATACCATTCTACCCACAATTCCTCTAACAATAATTGCCATTTTAGCCGCTAATCCTTACCTTTAGGTAACATCCACAGTTCATCATTTCTACATAGAGTTATTTGCAGTGGTATTTGGTGTGGTTTTGTCGTTTTATTATATTTCGCGTGCCCGTATGTTAAATGATGTCTTTAGTCTTTTCATAGGAATGGGTTTTCTTGTTAGTGCCCTGATTGATTTGCTGCACGTAATAATTTCCTATATTGCAATCAGCGATCCCATGTTCATTAAATATTTTCTTCCGCAAACCTGGTTTGCAGGAAGGATATTCCTAAGCGCCCTACTGGCCATCGCAATAATAAAATATTCCAACTTGTCAAAATGGGAAAGCGAACTATACCAATTAGAAGAGGAGCAAATTGAGCAAAAAAAGGCAAACAGGAAATTACAAAAAAGAATACTGCTTTATCTAATACTTCTCTCATCTTTTTCTATTGGAATTGCATGGGCCTCTCTTTTCCTGATCTTGCCCGCAAGTGTAATAGATGATTACTCTTTGCATAGGCCTTATGAAATACCTCCTCTTATATTATTCTCAGTTGCTTTGTTCTTTTTCTACAAAAAGCAATTTTACAAAAGAAAGGATGTTTTCTATAAGGGACTGGTCGGTTATCTCACGTTGGATATATTTTCCCAAATAATTATGTCATACTCTACAACATCTTTTGATACTGCGCACAATATAGCACATGTACTCAAGGATGCGGCATATTTTGTCAATATTGCGGCTCTTGCCGTATCTAATTTGCAATACAATGTTGAACTAAAAAAAAGCAGTGAACACATAAGGGTTCAAAATGAAAAGCTGAAAGAATCGGGAAAGATGCAAAAGGAGTTTATAAATGTGGCCGCTCATGAATTACGAACCCCTATTCAACCCATAATAGGGTTATCCGATATGCTAGTTTCTTCCAACGACAAAGGTTCGGATAACCGAAAGATGGCTGAAGTAATCTACAGAAATGCAAAAAAACTGCAACGTATTGCTGAAGACATTTTGGATGTATCGAAAATAGAAAGCAACACCCTGAACCTAAAGGTGGAAAAGTTCAATGTTTGTGATGTTGTGTCAAGCACTATTTCTGATTTTGAAAATGGCAGCATAAGGGGGGTGGGGGAATTGTTGCCTTCTGTAAAACTAATTTACAAAGCCAAAGGGCAAACCCTTAACTATGATCCGGTCATTGTAGAAGCCGACAAAACCCGAATCAGCCAAGTATTGTCGAATCTTTTGAGCAATGCAAATAAATCCAGTATCGGTGAGACAGAAGGGGGCATAAAATTTATCCATATAGATCTAAAAAGAATTGGAGATGATGAGGATGGTTTACAGCATAAAAAAACCAACCACCAACATGAAAAACAAAGGTTTGTTATTATCAGTGTACGGGATCAAGGTTCTGGCATAAATGCGGAATTAAGGAAAAAACTGTTTGAAAAATTTGCTACAGGCTCCTTCGGTGGGACCGGTTTGGGGCTATTCATATCAAAGAATATTATTGAATCACATGGGGGCAGGTTGTGGTTTGAAGACAATGAAGATGGAAAAGGCGTTACCTTTTACTTTACTCTCCCAATCTTTGATGAACAACCTTTGAAATCATTTGATTTTTTCCACATTCCAAAGGAGCAAAAAAACACTACCACAAAAAAAAACAGTCTATCAAAGTTTATTCATCTTGATCATTCAAAATATGGCGATATCAAGAAGATATTATTAGTAGATGATGACCTTGACATCAATATAACACTAAAGAAAGTTTTAGAAGAACAGGGGTATGTTGTTAATGCATATAGTAATCCGTTAAATGCACTAAAAGAATACAAAAAAAACACATACAACCTGTTAATCCTGGATGTGAAAATGCCACATATGAGTGGCTTTGAACTTTATGGCGAAATAAGAAAAATCGACGACAAAGTGAAAGTTTGTTTTCTCACTGCTGGAGAAATCAATCCCGATAGTAACAGCGAAATTATAGTTAACAATTTGTTTCTTCGAAAGCCAATCGAAAATGAAGCGTTACTGGAGGCAATTGAAAATATTAAGGAATCATAAATTTTAACTGACCGTTTTTTTGTTTATATCTAATTGATTGAGTATTCAAGATTACCGAGGACAAGTGGAGTTAAAGATATTATCCCAATAAAACAAAGGATAAAGAAAATGCTTGTTATGGTAAAAAAATTAGTCGATCATAGCGCGTTTAATAATTTCATCACTGTTGTTATATTAGTACAAGCAGCAGTATTGGTATTAGAAACAATTTCTGAACTAAAAAATTATACTTTGCTGTTTAATTTGATTAACGCGTTTGTTTTGTCTATTTTTATAATTGAATCTGCATTAAAGATAGTTTCATCATATCCCGATATTTCAAAATACTTTAGAAATGGATGGAATATTCTGGACTTTACAATCATCATGGTATCGCTTTTACCTCTTTCTGGAGGCTACACCACCGTGGCTAGATTAATTAGGCTGTTAAGGGTTGTGCGTTTGACAAATCGATATAGGGAGATGTCAATTGTGGTAATGACACTTATCAAATCTTTACCCAGCATGGTAAATGTTTTTTTGCTATTGTCCCTTATTTTCTTTATCTATAGTATTGCCGGCTATAACTTGTTTAACAGCATAGATGCAGAAAACTGGGGAACATTACCAAGGTCTATTTTAACATTGTTTCAAATATTGACCTTAGAAGGCTGGGTGGAAATAATGTCTTCTGTAACAAATGTTAACCCATTGTATGTAATTTACTTTATAAGTTTTATCATGATTGGAACATTTGTTGTAATCAATATATTTGTTGCAGTGATTGTGAAGAAATCCGAAGAGGCATATAAACAAATAGAAAACACAATTACAATCCCTGTTACACAGAAAGAGATTTTGCAGGAAATTAAAGAGATCAGAAAAAAAATTGAAGACTTGGAATCAAGGTTAAATAAGTAGGCATAAATTAAAACCAGATTAGGAGGAAAAGTGCGTTTTTTTGGATTTGCTGGCTACGAGTGGTTGTGCAATTCCATATTGGGTATCTGTTTAAAAACTTGTTTTTAATTGGTATGGGCTATCAATCTTGATAATAATAATTGGAATTATGACAATAGACAGAGGAAGATGCTTTTAGATGCTGTGATTTTCTTTGAATCATGATTTTGTCATTGAAAACTGGCTTATGCTCACATCATATCAAAATGTTAAGAAACAAAAACTATGCTAAGAAAAGATGTGAGTCATCCATAGTTCGCATTATCGTTTTTCTCTTTCCTAAAACATGCATAATAATTGATTGATTTTTTCTAAAATTTAAAAATCTAGGTCCATTCACATTAATCAATTGATTTATGTCATACTCCCTATTCTTTGAGCTGTTATTTTAATCTCCCAGTCACCTTCTTGACTTAGGAAGCTCCCTGTAGAAGTGTATTTTCCTGATTCTATATTATCCATTACATCAACAATAGGTCCTAAATTTTTAGCAGGATTGTTAAATTCCAAATACACATTTCTGATATTTTCAACCGCTGTACCATTCACATATGAAGCTTGAATCTTGAATGTGTTTTGACCCACATTAAATGGCGATATATCAAAGTTTAAGATAACATTGTCAGCTGTAATATTTTTGGAATACTCTGACGAAGCATTGGTGGCTGGTTGTTGGTTTGACTTTGGCTTTGGCTATGTTGGCTCTCAGCTAACGAAAACACATAGGAGCCTTTGGTTATGTGACCATCGGCTTTTGATAAAACTAACCAATTCACTGTATAAATTCCTGGTATTACTTTGGGTTTATCAAGTGAAATAGAAAGAGATTTACTTGACTCTAACACCTTTAAGTCATTATTGTCAACCCGTTCGTTATTTGGGCCCATAACTTTTAAACTACTTGCTCTCGGTTCGGGACTCTCTGTAAAAGTGATGGTTACATCATTTGGAAGCAGTTGATTTGAGTTAATTATTTGATTGGGTTTGGGGTTAAAGGTAATAGGACTCGCATGACCATAAACAGATACAAATGATAAACTGGCGCCAATAAGATAAAAGATGGCAAAAAAGATAACGATTGTTAAATTCATAATATTAATTGCAGTCAAAATGTAATAACTATTACTGTACATCTATCGAATTTAAGAGTATATCGTTTATTTTAGGCTCTGTTCACTTAACGATAGATCTATAGCTAGAAGATGCCCTGTTTCCTTTAT